>SLSM01000212.1 GCA_007130445.1 Trueperaceae bacterium
AAGAAGCCGTCGGACGTACCGTCCGTACCATCGGCCGTACCGCGCCAACTATCGTGCAACCTGGCACGCATCAACTCACCCAACTCGTCGATGTGATCGAGCAGCGACAAGTCACCGGTGATACGAAACACGATCAGAACCGCCTGCACATGCGTCTGGAGGCCGTGGCCGTACGACCAGATGTCATCGCGATCCGCCATCGTGTACGGATTGAAACTCCCAGCCGGCGGCGCATCGATGAGACGCTTGACGGCGTCGTACATGACGCGCTGCTCCAGACCGAGCGCGTTCCGATCGAACGCCGGGTCACCCCGCAGCGACAGCGCTGGGTGTTCGCCTCTCCGTGTCGACGCTCCCGACACTGGACCGGTATCTCTGCTGGCGCCTAGGCTCGAGGGTGGCACGCACTGCCGCTCGCCCCATGCATCACCTTCGCGGGAACGGTCCAGTGACGTGACAACGATCGACTCCTCACGCGGGTCGTCGAACGCCGAGGGCAAGCATCCTGTGATGGTCATCGTCACCAGCAGCGCAAGGACGGTTGCGACGGTACGCGCATTGCGCCGCCAACGCCCTCGAGGAGCACGCCGGACGAACGACACCATCTCACACCTCCGCTGAGAACACCCGGTACACACGTCACCACCGAACTCCGGCCAAAGTATCACGCGACGACCGTCGACTCCGGTCAGATGGTGGCTCGTCGCAGGGCTCGTCGATGCGGCCGAATTCGCATCGTGTACGGGCTAGCGTTGGTCGCCGTTTCCGAGGCTGTGGTCGGGTGGATCGTCCATCGCTGGCACGATGGCCATGGTCGGCGCTGGGAGCTGGGCCAGAGCGACCGGCGATTTCGGCCACCCACACTATGCATATAACCACGCGATCTGACGTGGTAGGTGCCATCATTGGAAGACGGAGGGCACTATGGACCCAATCGAATCGTTCTCAGCCCTGTGCCGTGGTCACGGGAAGCGGCGGTGACCGTCGATGGCTAGGCCCCTCGTGACCATCGCGATTCCGACGTACAACCGGTCGGGCGGGTATCTGCGCGAGGCACTCGCGAGCGCGCTTGCGCAACGGTACGAGCCACTCGAGATCGTGGTCGTCGACAACGCTTCGACCGATGCGACCGGTGCGTACGTTGCCAGCGTCGCCGACGAGCGTGTGCGCTACGTGCGCAATGCGACCAATCTCGGCGTCGTCGGAAACTTCAACGCTTGCCTCGAGCACGCTCGGGGAGCGTACTTCCTCTTGCTGCACGACGACGACCACATCGACGCTGACTTCGTGGAGTGTTGCGTCAGCGCCATCGAACGAGATGCTCGCGACGAACCTCCTGGCGTCGTCCGAACTGGCACGCGTGTCATCGATGCGAACGGTGACGTGCAAAGCGAACGCATCAACGCGGCTCGCATCGGCACGGTGGCTGACCTCGCGTTCAGCTGGTTCGACAGCAAGACGTCGCTCTATTTCTGTAGCACCCTCTATCACACGCAATCGCTCCGTGACGCCGGTGGGTTCACCTCCCGCCGTGACTTGTACATCGACGTGGCCGCGGTCTTGCGGATCGCTGCCGTTCGCCACGTGCTCGACGTACCGGACGTGAAGGCGAGCTTCAGGCGCCACGGCGGGAACAACGGGAACGCTCAGACGATCGAGGCGTGGTGCGACGACTCACACTTCCTCCTCGAGTTGATGTGCGATCTGAGCCCCGAGCGCGCCGAGGAGCTCTTGGCCAAAGGGCGGATGTACTTCAGCAGCAACAACTACAGTCGTGTCGCTCGCCTCGACAGCTTCCTCAATCGCCTCAAGTCGTACTGGGTCGTGTATCGCTCGTTCGGCTTCCGAGCGTCGCCGCTACGATTCGTGGCCTACCGGAACTACCTGCGCTTGAAGCACACGCTCCGTGCCTCGACATCTTGAGGGCACGGCGCGTGGATCATCGTCGATGGTGCGCGTCGCGTTCCTCGCACCCGAGTTCCCGACGGAAGCGAGATTGAGCGGTGGCGTCGGTAGTTACGTTGCGAAGATGGCCACGGTGCTGGCGGCGTCCGGCATCGACGTCGAGGTCTTCGTCCCGAGCACGACCAACGAGGTGTTGGACTTCGGCGGGGTGCGCGTGCAGCGCGTCAAGGGCGAACGCTCCCTCGTAGCGCGTGGCGCAGCATGGGTGGCGAGATGGGTCGTAGGCCCACACGGTGACATCGTGGTGCACCTCAAGAATGCGGGGCGTCTCGTGCACGCGTTCGAGGCGCGTCATCGCGAGCATCCGTTCGACGTCGTCCAGAGCTCGAACTACAACCTGACGGGCCACTACCTCGAGCCGTCCAGCGAGCGCGTCCACCTGGTGCGTGTCAGCACGTCGCGTCGTCTCTACGATCGGAACGGTGGTCGCTACGCTGCCATGATCGCAGGGTGCATCGAGGCATTGGACGTGAGGGGTATGCGGCGCGCCGACGCCGTCTACGCTCCTAGCACCTTCCTCGCGGAACACTTCCGACGGGTGCATGGTCTCGATGTCGACGTCGTGCGTCCACCCGCTGAGCTCGGAGCCGTGCCCGACGCATCGATCGACGATGCGCTGCCACCTCGCTATCTGGTGCACTTCGGTTCGCTGAGTCAGCGAAAGGGAACGGACGCCATTGCGCGTGCACTCCTCCAGGTGTGGGCACGAGAGCCTGAGTTCCGCATGGTGTGGGTTGGCGAGATCAACGACGAAGCGATCGCGGGCTTCCGCTCGGCGTGGGGTCCGCACGCGGGTCACGTGTCGATCTTGGGACGGCGGGCGAAACCGGAACTATACCGTGTCGTCCTCGACGCCGTTGCGTCCGTGTTGCCCTCCACCGTCGACAACCTCCCGAACACCGTCATCGAGAGCCTCGCGCTCGGTGTTCCCGTCATCGGGAGCGACGGCGCGAGCATCGACGAACTCGTCGAGCACGGAGCAAGTGGATGGCTCGTACCGATCGGCGACGTGGACGCGTTGGCGGACGCGATGGTCGTCGCGTGGCGTGGCGAGGCTGACTGGCTGGGACCTGGCTTCGCTCCGCCTGCGCTGCTGGACGAGATGCGGCCAGCCCGCGCCGTCCAGGCGTTCCTCGGACTCGTATCTCGAACGAAGGTGGAGGTCGACGCGTGAACCCGACCGCACGCAGCGACCATTCCGCAGCGGCCACGAACGGGCCCGACGGCGTCTCCGTCGTGGTCTGTTGCTACAACAGCGTCGCTCGACTCCCGCCCACGCTCGCCCATCTCGCCCGGCAGCGTGTACCGGAGGAGATCCCGTGGGAGGTCGTCGTCATCGACAACGCCTCCACGGACGAGACGGCCGCCACTGCCGCGACATCGTGGTATGCGCAAGGCGTCGACGTTCCATTCCGGGTGGTTGCACAGCCGAAGCCGGGCCTGTCGGCCGCACGCGAGATGGGGCTTCACGTGTCCGCCCACGACGTGGTGATCTTCTGTGACGACGACAACTGGTTGGCCGAAGACTACGTGCAGCGCGCGTACACGGCGATGCAGGCGAACCCGAGCGTGGCCGTGCTCGGGGGACGCGGCGCGCCTGCGCTCGTCGGCGATCCACCCACCTGGTTCGCTCGCTACGCCACGTACTATGCGCTCGGTCCGCAGGGCGAGGCGTCGGGTGACGTCACCGATGCCAAGGGGTACGTCTACGGCGCAGGGCTCGTGCTGCGCCGCTCGGCGTGGGACGAGTTGCTTGCGTGTGGCTTCAGGAGCCAATTGACGGGCCGAAAGGGTGCGTCGCTGTCCAGCAGCGAGGATCGGGAGCTCTGTTACGCCGTGCGGTTACGCGGGCATCGAATCCACTACGAGGCCGGTCTGCAGTTCATGCACGAGATTCCCGAGCGTCGACTGGCGTGGTCGTACTTCCTTACGATGGTCGAGATGGCGTTCCGCACGAAACCCGTGATGGAGGCGTACGCTCTGGCGCTGTCGGGGGAGGCCGTGGCCGAGGACGCGGCCCGGCGCATGTGGTGGACTCGCTGCGTGGGGCTGATGTCGAAAGTCGTGCGCGAGCCGATGGTGCTCGTCGGTGTCGTCCGCCCGCGCGAGGGTTCGAGCGTTGCGGTGCAGTGGCGCCGAATCGCCGGAACGTGGCGTGGCTGGACCGCGATCGGGCGTCGTTACGCCGAGGTCGTGGCCGCTGCGACCGCGCTCCGCGCCGATCGACCACGGACCTGATGCCGCCGCGCAGGCATCGGACCCGATGCCGAGACGCACCGACTCGCAGACCATGGAAGGGCACGCGGGTCCCCATAGGCTGGCACCGATCGAAGCACGCCCCGACATCGGCTGGGCGGTCGGATGGACCGAGTCTCGCGTCGACGGTCAACGACCCAGGCCGAGGAGGTCCGGATGCGCTTCGCCAGGTCCGATGACCTCACGACCCGTCGCGACGGCGTTTCGGCGCTCCTGCCAGTGGGCGTGCCGGAGCAGCACGATGACGGGAATCGTCGCGATGCCTTGCAGACGTGCGATCGAGAAGCGATGGACGCCGTCGACGAGCAGGAACCGGCCCGCTCGGCCGACGTGGACCACCACCTCTTCGAGGGCGGCAGGTCGTGCCCAGTGGGCTCCGCGGACAGCCGTGTTCGACCGCCTCACCTCGGCCTGGGTGCGATACCCATCACGCTGGATGCGGATGTACAGGTCGTCGAGACGCGCGAGCCGGTGCTCGAGCGCGTCGGGTGTACGGCACCCGTGATACCGGCCGGTGCCATCCTCGATGCCGGCCATGGCCACGCGGTAGAGGTGCGTGTCGGACCAGTCGGCCCCGTGCCGGAAGCGCGCCTCCAGCGAGGTATAGACGAAATGTTCGCCGAGCGGCACGGTGTCCAGATCCCACGACCCATCCCGCACACCGAAGCGGTATCGGATGCGGCGATAGTCCGCGCTCTCCATGTCGATCCATCGGTCGATCGAGCGTGGATCGATCGATAGCGTGCGCAGGGGATCGATCGGCGCCGTGTGATGTCGTCCCGTACGCCACCAGGTCGAGAGCGTGATGTGAGGACCGAGGAACACCCCATCGTGCACGGTGTGCCATAGGCGCTTCGCGCCTCTCTTGGCAACGCGTGCCACTGCGCGCGGTGCGTCCCTCGTCACGACGCCGGGCACGCGGTCGCCAGCACCGCGCGCGTCACTCGCTCGGCCCGATCCCGTCCAACCATGCGCGCTGCTCTGCGCTCCAGTGACGCAACACCCGTGCAGGTGAGCCGACGACGATCGTCCGCGCCGGTACGTCGCGCGTGACGACGCTGTTGGATCCGACGATCGCCATGGGGCCGATCTGGACACCGGGCAGGATCACGACGTTCTGACCGATCCAACTTCCGCGACCGATACGGATCGGTCGCGGCTCTCCGACGCCCTGGAACTTGTAGGGCACGTCGACGTGGCCGAAGGCATGCGTTCCGTCCGCGACGAAGACATTGGTCGCGAACATGACGTCGTCTTCGATGATCACGGAGTCGAACGCGAGCACCTGGAGGGCTCCCGACGCGGTCACGCGGTCACCGATCGTGAGGGTCGGCGTGAACGTCTGCTGGACGTGTTCGCCTTCCGGGTGCCGCATCCAGCCGCCCGGGAAGCCGGTTTGACACTTCAGCTCGCTGTTCGGGCCCAGCTTGACGTCGCGTCCGATCTGCATCAGCCCCGGGTTGGTGAGCGTGCGGGGACGTCGCATCTCGAAGCCGATCGCAGGCGTGGCGAAGGCCGGGAGCGTGAGCCGCTCGACGGCTCGCTCCCAGCGGTGCAGGATACGTGTCAGGACGGCACCGGCGAGACGGGATGGTGACGGGGCCATGGCACGATCATGGCATCCGGCGGCGTTTGCCTGCGTGCGAACGCACGTGCAAGCGTTCGCGTGCTACCCGCCATGATCGGGACCAGGCGCGTGCTCGATGCCACCGATGAAACCGTCACATGGTGCCTCGCAATCGCCGCCGTATAGTCGGGGCGACGCGCACGGTCGAACTGCGCTGCGCTCGCGTCGAATGGTGTGCCACTCGATGACCAGACTGCCGACGACATCCACCCCACGCCTGATGCTCGACCTGATGGCTCCGGCCGACCGTCGCCGGCTGTTGTGGTTGTTGCCGATCGTGATCGTGAACGCCGTGATCCAGGTGATCGGTATCGCGTCGATCATGCCGTTCCTCGCACTGGTCGGTAACCCGGACACCATCTCTACCAACGCCTACCTGCGCTGGGCATTCGAGACGTTCAGGTTCAGCGACGCGAACTCCTTCCTCGTGTTCGTCGGCCTCGGCGTGCTCGGCGTGATGATCGTCAGCAACACGATGGCCGCGTTCACACAACTGCGGCTCCTGCACTTCTCCTGGGACATGAACCACCTGCTCGCGGTGCGGATGCTGCGGGAGTACCTGTACAAGCCGTACGTCTTCTTCCTCGACCAGAACACGTCGGGACTCGCGAAGAACATCCTCGGCGAGGTGAGGCAAGTCGTCACGGGCTACGTGATGTCGGGACTGAGCCTCGCGGCACACGGGTTCAGCGCTGCGTTGATCCTGGCGCTTCTGATCGTCGTCAACCCGACCCTGGCGCTCGTCTCGTTCGGGCTGCTCGGGGGCTCCTACGTGCTGGTGTTCCGGCTCGTGCGCTCGCGCCTCACGGACGCAGGGAGGCGTCGGTCGGCCGCCGACAAGGCGCGTTACAAGACGGCGAACGAAGCGCTGAGCGGCGCCAAGGACATCAAGCTGCTCGGCAAGGAGGCGGCGTTCCTGCGACGGTTCACGAACCCATCGCGCAACTACGGCCGCGCGATGGCTCGCCAGCAGGTGATCGGGTTGATCCCTCGTTACGTCCTCGAGACGTTGGCGTTCGGCGGACTGCTGCTCATCGTGTTGGTGATGCTCGTGCAGGATCAGGGCCTGGGTACGGTGTTGCCGACGCTCGGCGTGTACGCGTTCGCGTCGTATCGCCTGCTGCCGGCGCTCCAGAGCATCTTCGGCTCGTTCTCGGCCATGCGCTTCAGCGCGACGGCCGTGGAGGTGCTCCATTCGGACCTGGAGCAGGGCCACATGCCTCAAGAGACCGACCGCGACGAGATCGAGACCATGCCGCTCCGGCATCGGCTCGAACTGCGCAACGTCGGTTTCAAGTACCCAGGCGCGTCCAAGCCGCTGCTCGACGGGTTCGATCTGGCGATCGAGCCGAACACGACCGTCGCGCTGGTCGGCGCCACCGGCTCGGGGAAGACCACGGCGGTGGATCTGCTGCTGGGTCTGCTCGAGCCCGACAGCGGGAACCTGATGGTCGATGGCGTGCCGGTCACGGGCGCCACCATGAGCGCATGGCAGAAGAACATCGGTTACGTGCCGCAGGTGATCTTCCTGGCGGACGACACGGTCGCGGCGAACATCGCATTCGGTGTGTCGCGCGACGCAATCGATCACGAGGCCGTCGTGCGTGCGGCCAAGCAGGCGAACATCCACACCTTCATCGCGGAGCAGATGCCACAGGGGTACGACACGCCGGTCGGTGAGCGTGGCATCAGGCTGTCGGGCGGCCAGCGCCAGCGCTTGGGCATCGCCCGTGCCCTGTACCACGACCCCAACGTGCTCATCCTCGACGAGGCCACGAGCGCTCTCGACAACGTGACCGAAGAGAGCGTGTTCGCCGCCGTCAAGGACATCGGTGTGCACAAGACGGTCGTGATGATCGCTCACCGGATGTCGACCGTCCGCGAGTGCGACAAGATCCACCTGCTCGACGAGGGCAGGATCCTCGCCAGCGGGACGTTCGCCGAGCTGCTGAACACCAGCCCGGCGTTCCGCGCCCTGGCAAAGGTGGACGTCGACATCACGGACACCGAATCGGTCATGGCGTAGGCGTTGCGGCACCACGTTGACGGGCCCGCCCGGCAAGCGCCGGACGGGCCCGTCGTTCGTCGGTCGACGCTCGAGCGTCCACCGAACGTGTCGCCGATGCCTATGGGGCAGTCGGCACGTAGTACGTGAGCGTGAGCACCGGAGCGCTCGCAGGATCGTTCTCGTACGAGATGGCGCGGCGATAGTTCGTCGCGTTGCTGTCGGCGCTGGTGATGACGAAGGCGAGGGCGTTCCCGGACGACCAGCCGTCGCGCTGCAGCACCTCGCTGACGATGCTCGACAGGTCGGGCGACGTGGCCGTCGTTTCGCTCCACGGGCCGGCCCAGAACCACGCGGCCTCGGCAGTCGTGGTGTCGCGGTTCGTGATGTTGAAGTTGGCCGAGCCTTCGACGAACGTCGGCGCGTCGTCGCTGGCTTGGCCGACGAAGTCGAGCGTAACGCTCCCGGGGTTGAGGCTGCCGCTGAAGCGCGTGAACGTGATCGTCGCGTTGGTGACGACCGCGTTGCGCGGCAGGTTGACCTCCGCGTAACGCAGGCCAACCGCGACCTTCACGTCGAACGCGGCGTCGTACGTGAGGTCGAGATCGCTCGAGGCCACGGTCGTGCCGCCTTCGCTGTAGAAGGGGTTCCCGAAGTCGCTGAGGAACTCCTCGGCGTCGTCCGTGCCCTGCGCGATGGCGAACGTGGCGGTCGTGGTCTCGGTCGCAGGGTCGAAGAAGTCGGCCGTGACGGTCACGTCTCCGGTGATTTCGAAGACGCACGTCCCGGTACCGATGCAACCGGCGCCGCTCCAGCCGCCGAAGGCGAAGACGCCGTCGGCATCCGCCGTGAGCGTGACGGTCTCACCGACGTCGAACTCGACGCTGTCGTTCCCGGCGTCCAGGTCGATGCCGGCAGGCGAGCTCGTGACGTTGCCGGTGCCAGTGCCGCTGGTGACGACCGTCAGGGTCGCGGTGACCGGTGTTTGGTCCGTGACGCCGAAGGTCGCCGTCACGCTCCTGTTCGAGTTCATGGTGACGACGCATTCGCCCGTGGTGCAGCCGCCCCCGGTCCACGTGGTGAACGTGGAGCCGTCGTCCGCGACGGCCGTGAGCGTCACGACGGTGCCGCGCTCGAAGGTCGCGCTGGCCGTCGGGTCGCCCGACGCAACGTCGATGCCCGCTGGGCTACTCGTCACGGACCCGCTGCCGGCGCCGGTGACGGACACCTCGAGCGTAAACGTCTGTGTCGGCTGCTCCGGTGTGCCGCAGGCCGCCATGACCAGCACACCCACCAGGATGCTGAGCGGTATGACCAGCCTCGTCTTGCGCAAGTTCCAGTGCATGTCTCACCTCGGTTCGTTCAAAGGACGTAAGGAATGGAGCGTGGGATGTCAGTGCTCGTTCACCGGTCGCCAGCAGTACGACCAGTCATGCTGCCGCTCCTGATGCGGCTGGGTACAAGCACCCTGATGATCGTCGCCCGGCATGCATGCTCACCTCCTCGACGTCGACCTCGGCTACAGAGTAGCGCAGGGGCGAGAGGCGATCTATGGCATTTTCCGTCACGGCCTCGCCGCCGAGGACAGGGACGCATGGTGGCTCGTGCTGCGCACGTGCGGCACCGCTGTCCACGTGCAGGGGGACCGTGCGCATAGATCACGGACACGCAGACGCAGGTGCAGCGCGCTGTGCATACGAGGCGGCTTCGCGCTCAGCCACGTGCCATAGTGTTGCGACGTCAGGGCACGGGGCGCCACGCGCGTCGCGTGTCGACGTGCATGAGGAGACGATGCCTGAGTCGAACGCAGTCGAACGACCACGAGGCCATCTCGGATGGCGGACGGTGTTGCGGCCACTGGTCGCGGCGTCCCTGTTGGCGCTGCTCGCCGTCGTCGCGTGCGGTGGACCGGAGCCCACGCAGGACCAGCCGACCATCGCATCGTTCACGGCTGATCCTGACCAGATCGGACCCGGCGACAGCTCTACACTCACCTGGTCGGTGTCGGGCGCGGCGTCGCTGACGCTGTTCCCGGACGGCGTCGACGTCACGGGGCGAACGTCCTGGACCGTGGAGCCGTCGGTCTCGACCACGTACAGGTTGGTGGCCACCAACGGGGTCGGCGAACGCCGTGCGTCGACGACGGTCACCGTCGGCGATCTGCCCGTCATCGAGTCGTTCGCTGCGGTCGCCGCACCGGGTCGCACCGAGTTCACCCTCGTCAACCCCGGTGTGCCTGTCACCCTGGCCTGGTCCGTCGTCGACGCCGACAGCGTCACGATCGAGGGGCCGGGCTTGCCCGTGCGAAGCGTCGGCCTGGTCGACAGCCTGGAGGTGACGCCGTCCACGGTTGGTGCCACGTATACCGTGCGCGCGGCCAACGGCGCAGGGCCGATCGCGGCGTCGGTCGTCGTCAGCCGCGAGGTCCCTGCGTTCAGCGTCCTCATCGCCGGCCAGAGCAACGCCAAGGGCGTCAACGTCTCGGCCAGCGAGGCGCGGGCGTTCATCACGGCGGCGGCGGGTGTCGAGATGCTCGGGAACGACTACGTCTGGAAGCCGGCGTACGAGCCGACGGGCGACTGCGTCGGCCACGTCGACCTGGTGAGCGCCGACCCGGACGGCGGGTGCACGGCGTTCGCGCAGAACAACTCCGGCGTGTCGCCGGGGGTCAGCCTCGCGAACCGCGTCGCGGCCGCGACCGGCGGTGAGGTGTTCATCGTGCCTGCCGCGAAGCACGGCAGCGCGCTCAACGGCTCGCAAGCGAACGACACGTGGCAGCCGGGGAGCGACCCCTACGATCGTGCGACCCTCTTCGGGAGCGCCGCCTACCGCGCGCAGCGCAGCGGCATCGACCGCGACGCACCGCTCGCAACCACGGTCGATGGCGCCGCCTACGGCGCGGTGCTGTGGTACCAGGGCACCAGCAACACCACCTCGGTGGCTCAGACGGACGCGTTCTTCGGCCTCACCAACACGGTCCTGAGGGCGTTCGAGCAGGAGCTCGGGGCGCCGGTGATCATCGTTCAGTTGAGCTCTCGCGGCGATTTCGCCGACCGCAACCTGCTGTACCAGCGGGTGCGTGAGGTGCAGCGGCGCATGGCGGAGGGCGCGCGCACCGTGACGGGTACCAGCGCCTCCGAGGCGCGGGCGGGTCGCTACCTGGTGGTGACGCACGACCTGCCGATGGGCGACGTGCGGCACCTCAACGCGGTCGCGCAGCGGGAGCTGGGCCGCCGCGTCAGCCTGGCAGTGCGCGAGCATCTGCTCGGCGAAACCGGTCGTCTCACGGGTCCGCGCTTGGTGGGCGTCGTGAAGAGCAGTCCGACGGTCGTTCGCGTCGTCCTCGATCGGCCCGTCACGACGTCGAGCGTGACGACGGCTGCTGCGTACTCCGGGTACTTCGCGGTGTTCGCGGGCGGCGAGCAGGTCGCGGTCAGCGAGATCCGGCGCGATCCGAACGACACCAGTGCCGTCCGCATCACGCTCGCGTCGTCCGTGGCGGGCGACGTCGAGGTGCGCTACATGCCGCCGGTCGGCTCGCCGCCCGGCATCAGGCTCGACGTCGTGCGCTCAGCCTCGTGCACCGATCCGATTCCGGGCACGAACGCGTGCCTTCCGCTCCCCGCCTTCGGGGTGGCCACCTCGGCCGAGACTGCGAGCGCGCTCCGGCTCATGGTCTTCGACGATGATGAGGACTGACGATGCCGATGGTGACGACGTACGGTTCGGCGAGAGCGTGATGGTGGTTCCGTCACCCGACGATCGGCTCGCCAGGGAGACAATGGTGCCCATGAGCGCAACATCACGCCCCACGATTCCAGGACCGACCACATCGTGACGCAGCCCAACAACGAGATCACGATCAGCCTGCGCGACGTCGTCCAGTTCGTCCTGCGGGGACTGGTCTGGGCGGTCCTGTTCGCGGCGATCGCGGGCGGAGCGACCTACTATCTGACCCAGCGACAGTCGCCCGTGTTCCGGGCCGAGGCCACGCTCCTCGTGGCGCGAACGACCGGCGGTTTCAGCCAGTTCGGACTCTCGCCCGTGACGGCGCCGCCGATCGACCTCAGCGCATACCGGGCCGCCGCGGCCAGCGATCGGGTCCTGGCCGCCACCGCCGCACACCTCGGCATCGTGGACGCGGACGCGGGTGCGATCCGTTCCCTGCGCGGTGCGACGAACACGTTCATCGCCGGCGACGGCCGTGACTCGAGCCTGTTGGGCGTCGAGGCACGCGCCAGCACGCCGGCCGTCGCTGTCGCTCGGGCCAATGCGCACGCTGCGGCCCTGGTCGAGTGGGACAGGCGCCGGGCCACCGAGAGCCTCACTCGTGTCATCACGACGTTGGACCAGCAGATCGAAGCGCTCGGTGAGCAGATCCGGGCCGTGCAGGCGGCTGGAGATGGGGCTGCGCAGACGCAGGTCGACGGCCTCATCCGGCTGCGAGCCGACCAGCAGCAGCAGCTCGCCTACGCGAGGGCCCTCGTGGCGTCGGCCGAAGGGCTCCTGAGCGTCATGCAGGGCGCCGACACGTCACCTCGGCAGATCGCGCCACGGCCCGTCCTGAGCGCGCTCGTCGCGGCCCTGGTCGCCGGCGTCCTCGCGTACGCCTTCCTCCTCGTCCGGACCGCGCTGAACACGCGCCTACGGTCGGTCGACGACATCGCCACGGCCAGCGGGCTCGGAGTCCTGGCACAGTTCCCGAGGTCGGCGGGGGCGAGCGATGCGTGGCGGATCCAGGAGGCGGCGAACTACCTGCGCACCAATCTGCTGTTCGCGTTGAACGAGGTGCATCCGAAGGTCATCTTGGTCACGAGCGCCAACGAGGCCGAGGGCAAGACGACGGTGGCGTGCCAACTCGCCGAAGGGTTGGCGCGCAATGGCTATCGAACGCTGCTGGTCGACGGGGACCTGCGCTCCCCGTCGGTCGCGGATCACTTCGACATCGTGGGGACCGGAGCGACCACCACCACCACGCGCGAGTGGATGCGGCCTGCGGCGGGCAACAGGAGCGTGCTCAAGGTCATGCTCGACGACGCCGACCTCTACGTGGTGCCACAGTTCCAGAGTGTTGGGGACGCCGCAGAGGCGCTGGGGCGTGGGTTCCCGGCGGCGCTCGATCAGTGGAAGCACTACGACGTGATCGTCGTCGATTCGTCGCCGATCCTGGCGGTCGCCGATGCGCTGGCCATCGCTCCGCTGTGCTCCGGCACCGTCCTCGTCGTCGACGCCCAGCGCACCCAGCCCACGGCGATCGTTCGCGCGCGCGAACTGCTCGACTCTGCCGGCGCCAACGTGCTGGGTGTGGTCGCGAACCGCGTGCGCCAGGGCACTGGCGCCAGCTCCTACGGGGCGTCGTACGGCACGGGCTACGGGCGCGGGGCCGCTGCTGTGCCGGCCTCGGCGCGTGGCATCGCCCGCCCGCACGTGGACAGCGTCACGACGGTGGGTACAGGTCGCCGTGAGTAAGGCAGGATCGAACGTCGCAAGCGCCTGACATCGGTCGCTGTCCGTGCATCCAGCATGAGAGGGCTGTGGCTCGTATCGGGTCACAGCCCTTTCGTGGACCTTCCGTGTTGGTGCCGTGCGGGTCGATGCTCGTCGCTGCTCAGTTCGTGATCAGACCGCATCCGACCGGCGTCCCGCTGCGCACGAACACCACGAAGCCACCGAACCGCAGCGCGGTGGGCGAGGTGGGCACGACGCTGACGCTCGAGCGTTCGCCGACGTCGATCGGAACCAATCGGGCAAGGACCACCCCTGGGGCCGAACAGGTACCTGAGCGGATCTCCAGGCTCATGGGGACCGCCGCCGGTTCATCGAGGTGCACCGTCACGCGTGCTCCGCCGGTGGCCTCGTCGCGCTCGACGAACACCGCCGCGCGAACGTCCGAGTCCCACAGCGGCGTGATGGTGCCGCTCGCGGACGCAGGCGCCGGCGGCGGCACGGTGTCGGCCACACGTGGCTCGGACGGGGGTTCGACCCCTGCGGCCGGTTCTTCCGCCTCCGCCGGTGGCGCTGGCTCGGCCTCAGACTCCGCAGCGGTCACAGGTGGCACCTCGGGCTCGACGGCTGGCGCTACGGGCTCGGCTGGGGCTACGGGCTCGGCTGGCGCTACTGGCTCGGGCTCTGCCACCGGTCCTGGTTCGGTGGGACCTGTGACGATCTGGACCCGGAGTGGTGGACCGTCGTCGCCGGCCCCGGACCAACGGCCGTACGGCGTCACGGTCAACGTGCTCTCGCCCTCGGGCAGGGTGAGGGGCGTGGCGACCGTCTCGGCTTGCGCCGTGTAGCTCAGTAGCAACGTGGGCTCGCGGCCCGGCGTGCGCCGACCGTCGTACGAGTAGGCGCGGCGCAGGGCCGTGCCCTCGGTGCCTTCGATGATGAACGTGAGCGGCGCGCCGGGCCGCCAGTCGGGCCAGCGGACGATCTCCTGCACGATCGCCGCCAGGTCTGGGGTCTCGTAGCGGCGGTTGTTCTGCCACGCCTCTTCGATGGGCCATGTGACGGCCGCGAGCGTCTGCCGCCGCGTCGAGATCGACGCCGTGCCTGTCTCGAAGGCGTCTTGTGGGAACGGCTGCGAGGCGCCGTCGCGCTCACCGCGGATCGTCAGCGTGACGTCGCCGTCCTGCGCGCCGTCGGCCGTGAACACGATGGCGGCCGACGTGATGGTCGCGTTCGGCGGTAGGTCCACATCGGCGAACCTGATGCCGACCACCTGACGGCTGTGGTTCGGATCGAACACGAGTTCGAGGTCGCTACTCGTGTGGTACGTGAAGCCGGCCGGGAACTGCACGGGGTCGCGCATCGACGCTTCGACGAACTCCTCGGCGTCGTCCTCGCTTTGGAGGACCGGCAACTCGAGCGTGCCGCTCAGACCGTCCGCGACGGTCCGATCTCCAAGGGCGAAGGGTGCGGCGTTCACGACCGTGGGCCGCTCGTCGTCGAGCGCGTAGGCCACGCTGCGCGTGGCATCGTCCACGTCGA
Source organism: Trueperaceae bacterium (assembly GCA_007130445.1). Taxonomy (GTDB): domain Bacteria; phylum Deinococcota; class Deinococci; order Deinococcales; family Trueperaceae; genus CSSed10-48. The sequence goes on from SLSM01000212.1 coordinate 14,841, forward strand.
CGGGCTCGATGACGACGGTGCGAACGATGCTGTCGGTGAGGTCGAGCGTGTCACCGTCGCTCAGTGTGGCCACGACGTCACCAGTCGCTGCGTCGACGACGCGAACGGCCGTCAGCGCACCGGGCGCCTCAGCCCGTTGCTGTGCGAGCGCGACGGACGCGACCGTCGAGAGCGCCGCCAGCATGAGCACCGCGGCGAGGCGTGCGGGGGCTGGGAGCGCTGCGGGCTTGCGAGCTCTTGGGACCACGAGGGCCTCACTTTCCTACACGACGTCGCTCGGAGCGAGGGGGCACGGTCGCGCGTGGCGTGGTGCGCGTCTTCACGTATCGCGACCAAGCCTACCGAAAGGCGCCGGCGGCCGTGGTGACACGTGCACGGCCGCCGGCGCTTGGGGCACGGTTCGAGACGTCATGCGGGCGGTGCGGTGCTTCACGCCGGAACCGTGGGTGAGGCGAGTACCGTGGAGCCGGAGGTAGCGATGATCTTCGAAGCCACCAATCTCGAGGGCGCCTACGTGCTGAAGCTGCGTGAGCACGCGGACGAGCGGGGCTCCTTCGCCCGCGCGTACTGCCAGCGCACCTTCGCCGAGCACGGTCTCGAGTCCGTGATGGTCCAGGCCAACGTGTCTCTGAACCATGCGGCGGGAACACTGCGGGGCATGCACTACCAGGTGGCTCCGTCCGAGGAGGCGAAGCTGGTGCGGTGCACCCGCGGGTCGATCGTCGACGTGATCGTCGACCTCCGGCGCGACTCACCCACGTATCTGCAGCACCTCGCCGTCGAGCTGAGTGCCTCCAACCGCCACGCTCTGTACGTGCCGCCGATGTGCGCGCACGGCTTCCTGACCCTCGAGGACGACACGGAAGTGTCCTACTTGGTCAGCGCGTTCTACGATCCGAGTTCGGAGCGCGGCGTTCGCCACGACGACGAGGCGTTCGGGATCGCGTGGCCCCGATCCGTGGCGGTCATCTCGCCGAAGGACGCGGCGTGGCCCGACTTCGATCACGGCGCCTCGCGCGCCAGGCTCGGCTGATTCGTGCGGCTGATGGCGCCATCGCTGCCTCGGGTCGTTCATAGCGCCTGGCGTGCGTTGCGCCGTCTCACGCTGCGCACGGCCCGACCGGAGCCTCGCCGCGACGATCCGTCCCTGTTCGGGTCGTTGGTGGACAGGCGCGAGGCGTGGCTTCACGCGCACCTTCCCCCCGACGTCGCCCGATATCAGTGCAACATCATCTCGAAGGCGGGCCAGAAGGAGCTGGCGGCGCGTCTGGGTCTGCCCGTCGCGACGACGTACCGCACGGACGTCCCCCTCGCCGAGGCGCTCGCGTACGTGGAGGAGCGCGGCCTCGAGCAGGTCGTCGTGAAACCGAACTTGTCGCACAGCGGCATCGGCTGTAAGGCACTGGTCGCTCGCGACGGTGGGTATCTCGACCTGAAGCGTGGTGCCCACGGTTCCCTTGCACAGCATCGCCGCGACATGCTCCGCGCCTACGAGCCGCTGGGTCGGGACGACGCCTGGATCGTCGAGGAGCTGCTGCTGCCGGTGGACGGTTCGTTGCGCGCCATCGACGACTTCAAGCTCTACTGCCTCGGTGGCCGGGTCGAGCTCATCGTGCACAAGCGGGCCGTCGAAGGCGGCACGGACAACTCGATCTACACGCGGGATTGGCGACCCGTCAACGTCGGTATGGACGATCGCAAGACGCTGGTGTACGAGGCACCGTTGAACGGTCGGCGCCTGGTCGAGTTCGCCGAATGGGCGGCGGGGAAGCTCTTCTACCCGTTCATCCGCGTCGACGTGTACGACACGAGCCGAGGCATCGTCCTCGGTGAGTTCACGCCCGGACCCGGACGGCGCTATCGGTTGAACGAGGAGTGGAACGCCATCTTCGTCCAGCGCTGGCACGAGGCGGCCGAGGCGCTGATCGAGGGACTGCGATCGGGCGCCATCACGCCGTTGGGCCCACCGCCCGATGGCGGCGCCGCGAGCGGCATCGACGTAGCCCGGGCTCAGAAGTCGCCGACAGCCACGGCCCAGTCCGACGCGTAAGGCGCCTCCCAGAACGCGTCCTCCGCCGCCAGTGCTCCGAGATCGATCTCCCGGTACGACCGGGTCGTGTCGATGGCGACGGCGCGCAGCGAGCCCCGCATCGCGCTCACGTCGAGCGGCACGCGGTCCGTGTCTTCCGCGTACACGACCAAGCGCGTGGCCGCGGCGTCTGTGAGCGCGATGACGACGCCGTCGCCGGCGAGGGCGCGAGCTCGGTCGAAGTCGAGCGCCAGTCGATCCCGCCAGAAGCGCCCATGCGTATGCAAGGGGGCGATCTCCGGGTAGGGCTCGCCGTCGTTCCACAAGATGCCCCATACGCCGCCTGCGGCGCCCGCCAGCGTGAACTGCCACATGGCCCGGCGCGTGGTGATCAGGTCCCAGACCCCGTCGCGGGTGTGCAGGAAGCGACGCTCGTAGAGGACGGGACCGGCCTCGCGCTCGAGCAGCGCGCGGGCGCTGGCGAAGAAGCCGTCCTCTGGGCGTTCGTCGCTCGACACCACGTCCAGCGGGTTGGCGCCAAGGTCGAACTCGAGGAGTGGATCGCCGACGTCCGCCTGCGACTCGCGGGCCATCAGCAGCCGCGGCCAACCCAGGTGCGCGTGCATGTACGACCACCACGACCGCACCTGTGCGGGCGTCACCCACTCGTTCAGGTCGAAGCCGTAGCTCATCGTCCAACCCGGCAGTGGTCCGAGCCGGGCCGCGATGTAGCGCTGGAGCCGACGGTCGGCCTCGCCGTTGATGCCTCCGACGCCGACCGGCGTCCACCCCCGCTCCTCGTCGCCCCAGGCCCAGATGTGCACGCTGAGCCCGCGCTCGGCGGCGCGCAGGATCAGGGTCTCCAACACGCCGAAACTCTCGAGCGAGGGGACCTCGCTGTCGTGGTCCTGCGAGGCGCTGGCGCCGAACGCGAACCAGTTGTTGTCCATGGCCACGAACACCGCGTCCATGCCGTGGGCCTCGGCCTCGCCGAGGACCTCGGCGATCTCCGCCTCCAACTCGATGGGGTCGGTCGAGTAGTCGAGCAGGGAGTTCTTGGACGGTGTGTTCTGGTAGACGTGATACGTGCGCGCTGCGAGCGTTCCGTCTTCGTCGATCGGAACGACCATACGCGATCCTGCGGTGGTCAGGAAGCCGGCCGCGTCCGGATCAGGGTTCGGCTGCACCTCGACGATGCCGGACCAACCGTCGAGTTCCTCGTGGGGACTTGCCGTCGCGAAGCGCCAGGTGCCACTGCGCGTGGCCGTGAACCTGAACGACCAGGTGTCTCCATCTGCGTAGAACATCTGGGTCGCGTGACGCGCGCCGCTACCGACGTGGCTGAAGACGACGGTGGCCTCGACGTCGAACGGCTGCGCGACATCCTCGGTCATGGTCAGCGACCACTCGACGAAGGGCTTCCACAAGACCCCGTGCTGCGTGTCGAACGTGCGCGTGCCGGAGGCGAACGTCTGGCCGCCGAAGCCGACGATGAGGGCGGCTGCCCAGGCGCCGAGCAGCGCTCGGCCGGCGACGCACGGCGCGCATCCACGGTCGGGTGTGTGTTGTCGCTGCTGGTGCATACGCCGCATCGTAGACCGGCGACTCGGGGTCGTGCGTCGTCGGGGCGGCCGGCGAGCCGGCTCGCGTGCCGGCGCCCACGTACGTCACGCGGCTCCTCAGGTGATGCGAGCCTCTTGTCGGCCGGGCCGCTTGAACCACGCCGTGCGAACCGGCTCGCCCATCGTCAGCAGCGACGGGACGGTCACGAAGCGGAGGTCGGTCCTGCGGCCGAGGAACGCCCCGAGCGCAGTCAGCATGGATGCTCGACCAGGATCGCGCGGTTGGCCGTAGATGGCGTCGTGCAGCATGATCACGTCGCCGGCCCGCGCGCGTTCGGCGAGGTCGTCGGCCATGTCGTCCGCCGACCGCGACTGCCAATCGTCGGTGTGCACGCTGCATCCGACGACGTCGAAACCGAGCCGCCACGCGTCGTAACGTGATGCGACGTCCTGGTCGAGGTACGGCGGCCTGAACAGCATGGTCGGTTCGTCCGCGTGGGCCGCGAGCGACCGAGCGCAGTCACGCAGCTCTTGCCGGCGTCGTGCGCTCGAGACGAGCGGGAAGCTCGGGTGCCGGTGCGTGTGGTTGCCGATCGCATGACCGGCGTTGCGCATGCGCCGCACGACGGCTGGGTGTGCGTCGACGTGTTCCCCGACGACGAAGAACGTCGCCTTCGCGCCGTGTTCTTCGAGGACGTCGAGGACCCGCGGCGTCCAGTGCGGATGCGGTCCGTCGTCGAACGTGAGTGAGGCCACGGGCTCCTGCGTCCGCACCGACGTGATCGTGCCGAACCGGGTCCCTTCGACACAGCGGTGGAGCACGCTGCGGCCGTGACGAAGCAGCGTCGTGACGAACGCGGCATGGGGTCGCCGCTGCGGTGTTGCAGCGGACGGATGGGGGCCGACCGGGGTGGACACCACGGATTGGCCGGGAGGACGCGTTCGTGGCATGGTCGAGCGTCGTGCCCAGCCAGCCCGGCACGTGTATCGAGCATCACGGCGCGAAGAACCGCTCCCTCACGCTGCCGCGCACCTGCCCGACCCGGTACCCGAGCGCCCACACCCAACGATCGCGGTTCGTCTGGCGCAGCAGGCCGGGTACGCGCATCACCAGCTTCCACCACAGCTTGAGCCCCGTGCTCCAGTGGGGCGCCGGCATGCCGCGCGACTGGTAGCGCTTCAGGAGGACGACGTTGTACTCACCCCAGTTGCGCGCCTGGCGGTAGAGGCCGCTCGGGTCGTCGCGGTGGCGGATGTGCACGAGCGCGGCGGGGGCGAACACGAGTGGCGTGCCTTCGAGTTGCACGCGCCAGCAGTAATCGCAGTCCTCGAGGTAGCGCATCGACTCGTCGAAGCCCCCGACGGCGTCGTGCAGGTCGCGTCGCACCGCCAGGCCGCAGGCGCCCGCGAATGGGAGGTAGGGGACGTACGTGTACTCGATCAGCCCTCGTTGCTGGCGGTTGTTGCCCTTCGCGGCCAGCGAGCGCGGGTCGCTCAGGCGGGCGGCGTCCATGCGCGATGCGACGAAGCCGTGCGCCTCGACGGCGTCGGCGATCGCCTCTACCCAGCCGGTGGCGACCTCGTCATCGGCGTCGCAGAACGCCAGGTACGGCGCCTGCGCCAGCCGCGCACCGGCGTTGCGCGCGTGCGCCGGCCCCTTCGCGTCGGTGGCACGCACGACGCGCATGTGCGGCAAGCGCTCATGGTACGAGGACACGATCGCCATCGAGGCGTCGGTGCAGCCGTTGTCGACCACGATCAGCTCCCACGGATCGCGGCACGTCTGGCGCGTCAAGGCGTCGAGCTGCACCGCGACCGTCGCCTCGGCCTGGTACACGGGCATGATCACGCTGATCCGCATCGTGTTCACCCCTCCTCGTTCGGCAAGCGGTTCGCCCACCGCAGGTACGCCTCGGTCAGCGCCATGCCGGTACCCAGGTCGAACGTGGGCGCGTAGCCGAGCAGCCTGCGCGCTTTGTCGATCGAGACGTCGGTCTTGGCCGCCAGGAAGTCCACCTGCAAGGGGTGCTCGGCCTGGATCGGCTTCGCAGCCACGTCGGCGGCGTCGGCGGCGCCACCGACGCCGCGCGGACGACCTGCGCGCCGCTTGCCCGACTTCAGGCGGGCCACCAGCGGCCGGAACGCGGGCGTCGTGAAGATCGGGCGCGCCAACCGGAACAGTGCGGCCAGTTCGCGCGTCTTCAAGAGACGGTTCCGGACGGCCGCGTCCTCGCCGAGCAGCGCCCGGACGTCGGCCAGGAGGCCGGGTCGGCGCTGCGCCTTGGCGTGGTGGGCCTTCGCCTCGGCCCGCGTCATCGCGACGGTGGAGGACACACCGAGCATGGCCTCGTAACGTCCGAGGAACTCGCGCCAGGTGACGCGCTCGCCGCTGGCGATCAGGAACGCCTCGCCCACGGCCTCGTCGCGCGTCGCCGCGAGCAGCAGCGCATCGACCACGTCGTCGACGTAGACGGGGTTGGCGAGCCCGACGCCACCATCGACGAGGATCAGGCGGCGCGTCAGGAGCGCGTCGATCACGCGTTCGGTCCAGCTCGGCGCGTAGGGCCCGTACACGGCCGTGGGCTGCACGATCGTGACGGGCGCGCCGTGCTCGCTCGCATAGCGCAGCACGAGCTCCTCGGCCTCGAGTTTGGTGTCGGCGTAGCCCACGCCGGTGCGCTGCTTCGGCGCGCGCTCGTCGAGCACGCCCTCGATCCCGATGCCGTACACGACCATGGTGCTCACGTGCACCACGCGCGCGGCGCGCGCCGCGAGCGCGGCGTCGAGCACGGCGCGCGTGCCCTCGACCGTCACGCGCCGCCGCTCGTGCTCCGAGCCGCGCGAGCCATAGGCGCAGTGGACGATCACGTCGCAGCCTTGCGCGGCGCCGCGCACGAGGTCGCGGTCGCCGACGTCGCCCCGCACGAGCTCCAGGTCGAAGCGCGCGGCGCGCGCGGCGCGCGCGTAGTTCGAGGTGAGTACGCGCACGCGGGCGCCGTGGTCCAAGACGAGCTTCTCGACCACGCGGCTGCCGAGGAAGCCGGTGCCGCCGGTCACGAGCACGCGGCGACCGCTCAAGGCGCTCACGGCGCGCGCTCCGCGTCGAGCGCAGCACCGCGCGACGGCCGCAGCCACGGCAGCTCGAGCGGCTCGCGGACACGCCTGCACGATTCGAGCAGCGCGATGCTGCGACGCCCCTCGGCACCAGTCACGAAGGGCGGCCGCGCGTCCCGGACGGCCTCGACGAAGTCGAGCAGCTGCGCGTCGAAGAGCGCTTCCAGGCTGGTCACGCGCTCGGCACGTGACCCGTGGGCGTGGGCGCTGAGCACGCGCTCGCGGCCGGCGTGCGCGAGGCGCAGCTCCGGATCGAAGCCGGGGCCGATCGTCAGCGTCCCGCGCTCCCCGCGGATCACGACGCTGTTGCGTAGCGTGCGGGTCCGACTCAGCTCGACCGTGCCCGTGACGCCGCCGGGGAACACCAGGTCGATCTCGCACTCCGCCTCGACGCCGCCCATGGCATCGTCGCGGTACGCGACGCGTTCGGGATCGCCGAGCCACCACACCAGCAGGTCGAGGACGTGCACGCCGATGTCGGCCAGGACGCCGCCGCCCATGGAGCGCCGGAAGGTGGCGTCGCTGACGACCTGCCAGTTGAAGACCGCGCCCTCGCGCGCGTCGACGGAGACGATCGGCCCGAGATCGCCGGCCGTGAGGCAGTCCTTGACCCAGCGTGAGGCGTCGTACCAGCGACGCACCAGGCCGACGGCCAACACGGCGCCGTGGCGCTCGGCGACGTCGACCATGCGGTCGCACGAGGCGACGTCGAGCGCCATCGGCTTCTCGACCAGCACGTGGATGCCCTGCTCGAACAGCGAGCAGGCGATGTCGGCGTGGAGGTGATGCGGCGCCGCCACGATGGCGGCGTCCACGCGCCCCGCCAGGCCGCCCGGGTCGCGCAGGGCGACGGCGCCCTCGGTCAGCGCGGCGAGCTCGGCGGCGCGGGCCTCGTCCGGATCGACGAGGGCGGCCACCGTCACCTGTGGTTGCGCGAGGGCGACCGGCAGGTGGAAGCGTTCGGTCACCTTGCCGCAGCCGATCAGCGCAAGACGAAGCGCCATCTAGATCACCCGTTCGTAGCTGGCGAAGCGCGCCAGGTTGGGCCGCTTGAACCAGATCTCGCGCCGCGGCGTGCCGGCGCGCAGGAGCGTGTCGACGGTGACGAAGCGCAGGTCGGTGCGGCGCGCCAGGAAGGCGCCCAAGCCTTCGATCATCGCTTCGCGGCTGCGGTAACGCTGATCGCACACGGCGTCGTGCAGCATGATCACGTCGCCGGGCGTGGCGCCCTCGATCAGGTCGGCCGCGATGGCGTCGCCGTCGCGGTCCTCCCAATCGGTGGCGTGCAGGCTGCAGGCGATCACCTCGTAGCCCAGGCGCCAGCTGTCGAGACGCGAAGCGAAGTCCTGGTCGAGGTAGGGCGGCCGGAAGAGCGCGCGGGCCTGGGGGTAGGGTTCGAGCGCCGTGGCGCAGGCGCGCAGCTCGCGCCGGCGCGCCGCGCCGTCGACCAGCGGGAAGCTGGGGTGATCGTAGGTGTGGTTGCCGAGGGCGTGACCGCCAGCGTGGAGGCGCTGCATCACGTCGGGGTGCGCGTCGACGTACTTGCCGATCACGAAGAACGTCCCCTTCGCGCCGTGCGCATCGAGCACGTCCAGCACCTGTGGCGTCCAGCGCTCGTCGGGACCGCCGTCGAAGGTGATCGCGCAGAGCGGTCGATCGGTCCGCACGGCCGTGATGGTTCCGAACGAGGTGGTCCCGAGGGCACCCAGGGCCATGCGCCGCAGGCGCCCCACCACGCGTCTGGGCAGCGAGGGTCGCGCCCGGCCCGCGGTGTCAGCCACCGAGGCTCGCTTTCACCGCAAGGCCGCGGAGCACGCAGTCGTCGGTCCAGTAGTACTTCCATTGGCCGAAGCGGCCCGCGAGCATCAGCGTCTGGCCGGTCGGGCGGGCGTCGGCGAGGCGCGCGTCCCAATCGGTGGTCGGTTCGAGCTCGTCGCTCTCGCGCGCCAGGCCGTGCTGCTCGAGCCAGTCGAGCACCGTCGTGAGCGCCTGGCGCCGCGGGTGGTCGAAGGTGACGTTGGCGAAGCGGATCGGCAGCGTGTGCACGCTCTCGATGTGTTCGCGGCCGCGCACGATGCCCATCTCGATCAGCTCACTGCAGACCGCGTCGGCGATGGCGTGCGGCGAGGCGGTCTGCGGACGCGCCTTCGAGAAGTACACCTCCACCTGCACGCCCGTCTTGCCGGTGGGCGCGTTGTTGGGGGAGAGCATCTCGGTGCAGTTGATGCGCGTGGCGTACTTGTCCTCGTCGTAGACGTAGATCCAGTTCTCGGGACGGGCCGTGGGGTGGTCGGCGGTCACGTTGACCAGCAGCAGCGAGGTGCAGGTGAGCGCAGCCGCGGCCTCGCGCACCGCCCAGGGGGCATCGGAGCGCTCGATCAGGACGGGCAGCGGCAGGGTGCTGACCAGGCGCTCGAAGCCGACGCGCGCGCCGTTGGCGAACAGGAGCTGCTTGTCGGCGAACGAGACGTGGGTGAGCTCATGGTTGAAGCGGACGTCGGCGCCCTCGAGCAGCGTGCGCGCGTACGAGAGGTAGCCGCCCTTGGCGGGGTAGCGGATCTTCTTGATGTAGTGCGTCTGCTCCGGCAGCGGCCCCTTGGCACCCTGCGCCACGTCTTCGACGCTCGGGTAGTACACGCGGTCGCCGACCCAGTCGGTGCCGAGCTGCTCGGGCGCCATCGTCCAGTACTTGCGCGTGTACGCGCTCGGGAAGGTCTCGGCGAAGGTGGCCCCGAAGGCGCGGTGGAGCCACTCGCGGTAGTCGCGCGGGGCCGCCTCGCCGTCGGCTCGACCGCGGCTGTCGTGGAAGTCGCGCAGGCAGGCGCTGCGCAGCGGCTCCGGCACGGCGTACAGGTTCGATTGCGCGGGGTGCGGGATCCAGTGCCCCTGGAAGTAGTTGCCCGTCTCGACCGGGTACTCCAGGAAGTCCTGCTCGACGGCGTCGGCGAACAGCTCCTTCACGTAGTCGTACTTCGTGAACGACAGGTGCGGGCCCTCGTCCCACGTGAAGCCGTCGACGATCTCGGTGTGGATGTGCCCGCCGGCGTGGTGCTTCTGCTCGAAGACGACACAGCGCTCGTGACCGAGGTGATAGGAGGCGCTCAGGCCCGCCAGGCCGGCGCCGAGGATGACGGTGGGTTCGCTGCTCATGCTGATGACTCGCCTTCGGGTGGGTTCGTGGCCCGGTGGGTGCGCCACCAGGCGATCGTGTCGCGGAGGCCCTGTTGCCAGGTGAAGCTCGGCCGGAACCCGACCTCGTCGCGCAGTCGGCCGGTGTGGGCCACCACACGGGGCGGGTCGCGGGGCGACAGCGGTCGCGCCCCGAGCGCGATCAGGTCGGGCCGGCCGATCTGCTCGCCGATCTCCAGCACCAGATCGCGCACGGTGAGCGCATCGCCGGAGCCGATGTTGACCGCGCCGCGTACGTCGGATCCGACCAACGCCACGAAGGCGGCGGCGACGTCGCGGACGTGCAGGAAGTCGCGTTCCTGGGTGCCCACGCTGCACGCCGCCGTCTCGCCGGCCAGGAGCGCGCGTACCACCGAGGCGACCAGCCGGTCGGGGTGCTCGTGCGGACCGTAGAGGAAGAAGACCCGGCCCCAGGCGTTGGCGACGCCGACCTCGCTCGCGAACGCGTCGAGGAGACCGCCGAGCGCCACCTTGCTCGCGCCGTACAGCGTGTCCGGCGTGAGCACGGTGGTGGTCTCGTGGCAGTCGCCCGGCCCGTGGTGGTACTCGAAGCACGTGCCGGCGCTCACCAGCCGCGTGGCGCCGTGTTGGGCGGCGCTGCGCGCGAGACGCAGGCTGGCGGCGACCCAGTCGAGGTTCGTCGGCGTGCGCGTGTACACGCCGGGCGTGGTGACCCAGGCGAGGTGGAGGAGGACGTCGGGCCGCACGCGCTCGCACAGCGGGTCGATCGAGGCGGGGTCGAGCAGGTCGGCGCGGTGCCACTGCACGCCGGCCTCACCGGCACGTTCGGCCGTGGGCGCGGCCTGGCTGCTGAGCGCGTGCACCTCGAACCCGCGCTCCACCAGGAGCGGTAGCGTCTGCCGGCCGATGAACCCCGTGGCGCCGGTGACGAGGATGCGGCGCGTGTGCGCCTCGGCCGTCGCCGCGCTCACGCCACTCCCGCCGCGGGCCGCTGGTACGCGGCGATCTGGGCGCGTGTGAACGCGGCCATGTCCTCGCCGCGCTGCAAGGCGCGGTACCAGGCGACGGTCTCCGTGATCGCCTCGGCGAGCGTGTAGCGAGGGCGCCACTCGAGCTCGCTGCGCGCCTTCTCGGCGTCGAGCAGGAGCAGCTGCGCCTCGTGCGGCTGTTCGCCCTCGTCGCGGTCCCAGCCGGCGCCGTCGCCCCAGGCCTCGGCCAGGTGATCGACCACCCATTCGACCGGCCGGCAGTCGACGAGCGGTGGGCCGAAGTTCCAGCCGCCGGCCGCGCGCTCCGGAGCGCTCAGCGCGTGCTCCACCACCTGCAGGTAGCCGGCCAGGGGCTCGAGTACGAACTGCCACGGCCGCACCGCGCGAGGGTTGCGGATCCGCGGCCGGCCGCCGTCGAAGTAGGCCGAGATCACGTCGACCACCAGCCGGTCGGTGGCCCAGTCGCCGCCGCCGATGACGTTGCCGGCGCGGGCGCTCGCCACCACCACGCCGTGCTGCGCGTGGCGCTCGGGCGGGAAGTAGCTCTGGCGGTAGGCGGCGGCGACGAGCTCGGCGCAACCCTTGCTGCTGGAGTACGGGTCGGCGCCGCCCATCGGGTCGTCCTCGCGATAGGGCCGGTCGGTCTCGCGGTTGAGGTAGCACTTGTCGCTGGTCACGCACAGGACGACGCTGGGTGGCGTCGCTGCGCGCCGCACCGCGTCCAGCACGTTCGCGGTGCCCATGACGTTGGTCGCGTAGGTCTCGAGCGGTTGGCGGTACGACGGGCGCACCAGCGCCTGCGCCGCCAGGTGCAGCACCACGTCGGGGCGGTGCTCGTCCACGGCCTGCCGCACGCGCTCCGCGTCACGGACGTCGGCCTCGATCGAGGTCAGCGTCTCGGCCACGCCGGCGAGCCGGTAGAGCGAGCGCTCGCCCTCTGGAGCGAGCGCGTACCCGGTCACCTCGGCTCCCATGGCGTGCAGCCATAGCGCCAGCCAACTCCCCTTGAACCCCGTGTGGCCCGTGAGCAGGACGCGCCGTCCGCGCCAGGCCTCCGGGTTCACGACCAGACCCGCCACGGCGCCGCGCCCCGCTCCCACAGCGCCTCGAGCAGCGTCCGGTCGCGCAGCGTGTCCATCGGCTGCCAGAAGCCGCGGTGTTTGAAGGCCTCGATCTCGCCGTCGCGCGCCAGCGACTCGAGCGGCTCGCGCTCCCACGTGGTGTCGTCACCGGCGATCCGGTCGATCACCGACGCCTCGAGCACGAAGTAGCCGCCGTTGACCCAGCCGCCCTCGCCCGTGGGCTTCTCGGTGAAGGTCGCGATGCGCGTCTCGTCGGCGAGCTGCAGCGCGCCAAAGCGTCCGGGAGGCTGCACGGCCGTCAGCGTCGCCTCGCGGCCATGGGCGCGGTGGAACGCGATCGAGGCGCCGATGTCGACGTCCGAGACGCCGTCGCCGTAGGTGAGGCAGAAGGTCTCGTCGCCGATGTAGTCGCGCACGCGTTTGATGCGGCCGCCCGTCATGGTCGCCTCACCCGTGTCGACGAGCGTCACGCGCCACGGATCGCCGTTGTGCTGATGGACCTGCAGCTCGTTCGTGCGCAGGTCGAAGGTGACGTCGGCCTGGTGCAGGAAGTAGTTTGCGAAGTACTCCTTGATCATGTAGCCCTTGTAGCCGCAGCAGATGACGAACTCGTCGATCCCGTGCGCGCCGTAGGTCTTCATGATGTGCCACAAGATGGGCCGTCCGGCGATCTCCACCATCGGCTTCGGGCGGGTGACGGTCTCTTCGGACAGCCTGGTGCCGAGGCCTCCGGCCAGGATGACGGCTTTCACAATTCGATCCCCTCGTGTGGTCGCGGTCGTCGGCGGCCGCGTGAGCGCAGCGGTGCGCCGGCGGTTGCCGGGCAGACACCTCAGTATCGGCGTGGCGCGCGTGGGAGGGTGTGACCGATTCGCGTCGAGCCAGTGCGCATGTCGGGTTCGCCAGAACGTCCAGTGACGTGTGCGGACGAGAAACGATGACACTCGTGCGATGCTCAACATATGATGAGAATAGTTCCACCAGGCGAGACACGACGACTGTCGGAAGCGATCATGCTTCGATCGAAAACGTAGTCGATGAAGCGGGCCTACGTGAAGCGGTGTGTGCGGGCAGTGGCCGACCTCGCGCGTGCGATTCGAGGCAAGGGGACCGCCGATGGCGTCGATGTTGTCCACGACGTGTTCGTGTCGGAGCTCTGCGACGACGACCCCGTCGCGAGCACGTACGCGCACGCCTCGGGCGCCACCGTCGTTCAGGTCCCGATCGAGCGATGTCGGGGCTTGTGGTTTGCGGGATTCGCATGCGGACGCGACGGCAACCATCCATATGTGCAGACGTTGACGGAGCATGCAACGGGCGAGGCCGCATCGTACGAAGCGTCGCCGCTGCAGGCGTACTTCGACCGTTGGCATCCAGCGTCGGCAGCCGAGGCGCTGGGCCTTGGCGACGCTGCTGTCGGTGCCATGGATTGGTTTCATCGGGCGCCGGCCGCCGCCGCGATGGCACCCTGGTGGCCGACCCGGGATCTGGCGTCATTCGCGCAGGACTTCGAAGCGTCGACTCGACGCGAGAATCTCGGTTCGAAAGCATCTCGGACGGCCGCCACGCTGCCGGCGGCAGCAGGTTCGCATCTCTTCGGTCCGGTCTCCGAGGAGAAGGGAGCCATCGAGTTCGATCGGATTCTTCGTGTGTTCCGGTCGATGCTCCGGAACGGATTCAGACGCGACGCGAAGACCCTGGATGGTGACGTTCGAGGCCAAGCGCTCGTGCGGGACGATGGATCGTATACCGTCTTCATCCTGAACGGGCAACACAGGGTCGCGGCGGCGGCGGCCGTAGGTCTTGGCGCGATCCCGATCCGATTCCAACGTGGTGCGTCGGTCGGGCAGAGCATCGTCCATCGCTCCGACGCTGCCCACTGGCCAGCGGTCAGGTCCGGGACGTTCACCAAGAACGCGGCGCTCGCTGTGTTCGATCGGCTGTTCGTGGGCCGGCAGCCATGGCCAGACGGCTAGCCGACCCGATATATCTACACCCCGTAGTACGAGCGGTACCACGACACGAAGCGCGGCACGCCCTCCTCGATGCTCACGCTCGGCCGGAACCCGACGTCGCGCTCCAGCGCCGCGACGTCGGCGAAGGTCGCGGGCACGTCGCCTGGCTGGATGTCGGTCATGACCTTGATCGCCGTGATCCCGAGCGCGTCTTCGAGCACCTCGATCATGTGCATCAGCTCGACCGGCCGGTGGTTCCCGATGTTGTAGATGCGGTACGGCGCGCGGCTCGTGCCCGGATCCGGGGCGTCGCCGTCCCAGGCGGGATCGCCCGTCGGCACCGTGTCGAGCACGCGGACCACGCCTTCGGTGACGTCGTCGACGTAGGTGAAGTCACGGCGCATGCGCCCGTGGTTGAACACCTGGATCGGCTCGCCTGCGAGGATCGCCTTCGTGAAGAGGAAGAGCGCCATGTCGGGCCGGCCCCAGGGGCCGTACACCGTGAAGAACCGCAGCCCCGTGGTGGGCAGTGCGAACAGGTGCGAGTAGGTGTGCGCCATCAACTCGTTGGACTTCTTGCTCGCCGCGTAGAGGCTGACCGGGTGGTCGACGTTGTCGTCGACCGAGAAGGGCATCTTCGTGTTGGCCCCGTACACCGACGAGCTCGATGCGTACACCAGGTGCT
>SLSM01000271.1 GCA_007130445.1 Trueperaceae bacterium
GCGCTGCCCGAGCTGCTCGGCGACCTGCGCGGCGACGAGCGCAACGTGTTGCTGACCCTCGCACGCATGTGGCGGACCGCGGCGACCGGCGAGTTCGTGCCGAAGGACGCCGCCGCCGTGTGGGCGGCGGCTCGACTTCCGCGCGGGCAGGGCATGTGGCTCGAGTTGGCCGGCCGTGCGTACGTGGGCGCGCACGCGGACGACTGGCGTGGGCGCGAGACGCTGGTGTCGGCGCTCGCGGAGCGGCTGCGCGGGGAGATCGAGCGGACGTGCTCGCTCGTGTCCTCCCGCCGGAGGCGAGTCGTTCGTCCACCGGGGGCCTGAGGATCTCGGTGGCGTCGTGCGCGAGTGCGTCACCTGCCGCGGGTTGATCGCGACGCAGCGACAGCAGCTGGCCGAGGAGGGCGCGCGACGCCACGCGCCTCTCCTCGGGCCAAGGCGCGTCTACGGCGATGGAAGCCGCACGTCGTCCAGGTCGACCACCTGCACTGGCGTCAGTCGAACGGTCGTGCTGTCGTCACCGAGTTGACCGAACACGTTGTAGCCCCAGGACCGGACGGTGCCGTCAACCCTGAGCGCGAGGTTGTGTTCGTGACCAGCGGCGACGGTGACCGCATCCGTGAGGTCGAAGACCTCCACTGGAGCAAGCCGTGTGTTGGTGGAGCCGTCACCGACCTGGCCACGGTGGCTGCGGCCCCACGCCCTCGCGGAGCCGTCGCTCATGAAGGCCAGCGAGTGGCTTCCCCCGGCACCGACGCCGCGTGCGTTCGTGAGGCCCTGGACCTGCACCGGACTGGTGCGGTCCGTGGTGGTGCCGTCACCGAGCTGTCCGTACCAATTGCGTCCCCAGGCCCAGACGGTGCCATCGTCCCTGAGGGCGACGGAGTGGTGCTCACCGCCGGCAATGGCCACGACGCCCGCGAGGGCGTGGACTTGCACCGGCGCGTGCTCATCCGTGGCGGTGCCGTCGCCGAGCTGACCGGAGCCGTTGGCGCCCCAGGCCCAGGCGGTGCCGTCGCTCCTCAGAGCCAAGGCATGCTCAGCTCCCGCAGCGATGACGGCCACGTCGGTGAGGTCCTGCACCTGCACGGGGACCGTCTGCATGGTGGTGGTGCCGTCACCGAGCTGGCCCCGGTTGTTGCGGCCCCAGGCCCACACGGTGCCGTCCTCCTTGACTGCCAGCGAGAACTGCCCGCCGGCGGCGATGCCAGCAACGCCGGTGAGGCCATGGACCTGCACGGGTGTGACGCGCCTCGTCCTGGTGCCGTCACCGAGCTGGGCGTTGAAGTTGTCTCCCCAGGCCCACACGGTCCCATCGTCCTTGAGGGCCAGGGAGTGCCTACCGCCCGCGGCGACGCTGATCACGTCCGTGAGGCCCTGGACGCGCACCGGCGTGGGTCGGCTCGTCGTGGAGCCGTCACCGAGTTGGCCGCGGTTGTTGTACCCCCAGGCCCAGACGGTGCCGTCATCCTCGAGTGCGAGCGAGTGAGAATGTCCCGCGGCGACGGACCGCAGGTCGTCCGTCGGCATCGGTAGCGGCGAGGCCAGGGGCGGCGCAGCGAACGTCGCCGTCACGACCTGCGCGGTGTCCATCGTGACCGTGCAGGTGCTGTCCGTACCGCTGCAGGCCTCGCCCCAGCCCGCGAACGTGGAGTCGCCGACAGGCGTGGCCGTCAACGTGACCGTCTCGCCTTCGGCGAAGTCGGCCTGGCACGTCGTGCCGCAGTCGATGCCTTCGGGATCGCTGGTGACCGTACCGCTGCCGCCACCGGCCTTGCTGACCGTGAGCTGGTGCTGTGACGTCGACTCCTCCGCGAAGGTCGCCGATACCGTCAGGTCTGCCGTCACCGTGAGGCTGCAGGTGCTCTGCATACCGCTGCAGGCGCCGTCCCAGCCATCGAAGACGGAGTCGGTGCCCGCCTCCGCCGTCAAGGTCACCGTCGCATTCCTGTCGAACGTAGCCTCGCAGGTGTCGCCACAGTCGATACCGGGCGGTGAACTGCTGACGATGCCCTCGCCGTCGCCGAGCATGTCGACGGTGAGCGTGTGTGCGGTCAGCGGCTGCGCGCCGTCAGGGGCTGCGCAGGCGGCCAGCAGCCCGAGCGTGAGGAGGAGGGCCAGAGCCACCCCCACACGGCGCACGTTCGAGTTGCTCTTCCGTTCCACGGTTCTTCCTCCTACTCCGGCCGAGTCGACCTGGGCACTCTTCTCCAGGGCGATCTCGGCGCCATGCGGCCACGGTCAGTCATTGAAGACCCGCAGCGATGCGGTATCCGGTGTGCAGTCTCGAAGCTGTGTGCTCACGCGTCTCTGTCGAACCAGTTCCCGTGCGACGTTGCACGCATCGTCGCTTGACTCGACGTGAACCACGATCTCGCCGGAGTCTGAGTCGTAGCGCACGTCCAGGACACGAAGTACGCCGCCGACCCGCGCCAGCATCTCCTGCACGGAGTACTGGGTGCCGCTCCGCCGAACGTTGTCGAAGACGAAGGTCAGCCGCTGGCGGTCTTCCGGTCGAAGGAACGACTGCGTCCACGAGCGAGCGATCTCGCGACCGAGCATCGAACCTGCTTGCTGCAGCGCTGCTGCCCGCGTGCCGCCCAGGCCGGTCTCGCTCAGCGTGACGGCGTGAACGGCCTCCATGGTGCGCGTATCGATCAGCCGGAGCGCAGCCGTCAAGGTGACGACCTCGAAGCCTCGGTCTCTGCCGTAGTCGGCGCTCACCTCGCCGTCGGCCACGTAGCTGACGCCTTCACTGATCGTGATCTCCATCAGGCGATGGTCGCTGAGGTCGCCATGGGGCGTTGGCAGCACGACGCGCCAACCGACCTCGCGCACGTCGTCCACGATGGCGTTGACCATGGCGGCGCGAGTGGCCGCGTCCGTGCGTATGTTCACCGCGATCCTCGCGTCGAGACACACCTCGACACGCACTGTGACCTCGACGGCATCGCCGCCAAGGTTGCGGGATCGAAGCACCTCGTAGCGGTTGACGAACCCGCTGAAGCGGCTGGTGATCTCTTCGTGGTAGGCGTCCTCGACCTCGACGGTTGCGACGCCGTCCACGACCGTGCTCCGATATGCATCGAGAAGCTCCGTTCGAGAGGTGACGAACACCCCACGCGCCTGTGCGATCGCCTGGTTGAGGGCGTCCGTGATGGCGTCGGCGAAGCGCTGCTGCTCAAGGCGGAAGCTGGCGCCGACCGCCGTCACCGTGACCACCGCGGCGTCGCTGCACGTGTTCGCTGGAGCGCGGCCGAACAGGGACATCAGGAGGATGAACGCTAGCGCGGTCCAGCCTGGCTTAGGCAATGCGACGGAACGCATCGTTCAATGCCCGCATCGTGGCCTCTGGTACGAGTTCCAGCACGAGATCCTGACCTGCAGATGTCGTGAAGACCCCCGCGCCACGCGTTTGGAGACGCGTCAACACCGTTGCTTCGACGCTGCCGAGTCCGTTTGCGACCACCCGACCGGTCTGGACATCGACGAGTCGGGCGTTCACACTCACCGACACGGTCGCCGCGCCGCCTCCGAGGCCGGGCAACCGCGCTCTGGAGTCGCGGACGTCCGCACCGACCAGGTCGACGACCATGATGTACTGGGCGCCGAGGAGGGCGCCCAGCCTCGGCGCCGTGTCCGGATCGACGAAGCCACCGCTCGACAGCCGGTGTTCGTCGAGGATCCGCTCGAGCGCGGTCCGCTCGATCACGTCGAAGCGTTGTTGGGCGTATGGATGTCCGGCGAAGGTCGCCTCGACCAGTCTCATTGCCCTGTTGGCGAGTACGTCGAACCTTCGCTCGGGCTGCGACATGACGATGGCGACGGTCTCGACCGGCCCCTGCCACGCCTGGACGAACGGCTCCGACGCCTGCAGGCTGGCTGCCGGGCTGCAGGCCGTGACCAACGTCAAGGCCACGGTGAGGCTGGACACGATCATGAACCCACGGGCTTGAGGCATCAGAAGTCACCTACGCTTCCTGGTGCCGGGAGCTCGTGCTCTTCCCGACGAGCGTCCTCGGTCCTGCTGGGCATCTTCATGGTTTCGAGCGTCGGCAGCCGGTTGGTGCTGAGCGGCACGTCGTAACGAACGATGAGGCACACTCCGCCGTCACCATCCAGACTGATCAAGCGTGTGCCGGAGACCGTCGCACCGCGGAGGACCTGACTTGCTTGAGCACGAAAGCTCTCCCGGTCGCTCTGAGACATGTCGAGTGCATCGAGATCGGCGGCGTACTCGTCCAGCAGCCCATTGCTGACGGCAACGTGCACAGCCATCGCCTGCGCCGCCGCGCCCTGAGCACGGAGCGTCGCCCGGTTGCGAAGCGGCCGAAGCAGGCGACTGCCTGCTTGGCGCCACTGATCGGCCGTCACCATGTCCGAACCGAGGGTGCGTAAGGTGTCGGCGAATCCGTCGCGGCTCGTGTCGACGTATCCGTACTCCGTCTGTCCGCCAGCGCACATGATGAGGAGGTCGAGTTCGGACGGAGGACGCTGGATCGCATCGTTGTTGACGACGGCTCGGAACTTCGACAGCTCGTCGGCGGCGACGTCGCGTGCGGCCTCGAAGCCAGTCTCTTGCGCTACGGCAAGGGCGGCGATGCCGCACGACACGACAACCAGCATGATCCTGTACATGTCAGCCTCCTCATCTGCCGCGTGTGAGCTGAAGCAGGCGTCGAGATCTACTTCGGTGCACACCGACCTCCTTCACGCACCGCCCACGCCTGAGCGGATGCCGTGCTCTCGTCTCCAGGCTCGCGTGCTGCCTCACGTGCTCCATGCATCGGGTCGCTGGCATCGTTGCGCCAATGCCCCCTCTCCTCTCTCGCCCGCACCCGGGCTGTGCGCGATGGTCCGACGATCGTGCAACACGCGATCCGATCGCTCTCCGATCTCGCTCCGATTCGCACCGCTCGAAGGGCTAGAATGGGGGCCAGGAGTCCGTGACGGGTACCTCGCCGCGGTGGAGCCGGGTTCTCACGCGGCTTCCTCAGCGACGTCGAGCATCGCGCCGTGACCTGTCGAGCTTGTGCGCTCGAACTGGTAGCGCAGCGTTCCGCGCAGCGTGTACGGGCGTGAGACGTGCCGGCCGATCGACACCACCGCCGTCATCGAGAGCGTCGACAGCGTGCGCCGGTCGATCGAGACCCCGGCCGGCTTCCGCGGCGACGCCGTCGCCAACGGCCCACATCGCCCAGGTGGGGCGACCCGTCGATGTGCCCACGAGTGGGGAAGCGCCGGTCGATATGCTTTAGGATTGGGCAAATGCAGTTGAAGACGCTTGGTGGCTTGGTGCTGGGGGGCAGTGCCTTCAGCCGCGCGAAGCCGCTCTTGATGCTCGCCTACCTTGCGCTCGAGGGTCCTACGTCTCGCAAGGAGCTCGCGGATCTGTTCTTCATGGGCACGAAGGATCCGCGCGACAGCCTCTCGACGGCGCTGCGGGGTCTTCGCCGGGTGTCGCCGGAGCTCTACGTAGCAGAGGCGAACCAGATTCGTGCAGGCGTTCCCTGCGATGCGGCCGAGCTACTCGAGCTGCTGGACCGAGGTGAGCTCGAACGGGCGACGGCACGTTATGAAGGCGCCTTCGTGAGAGGGATCGATGTGCCCATGTGCGCCGAACTGGAGGAGTGGGTCTACGGAAAGCGTGAGCTCATCGCCGCCAGGGTCAGAGCAGCCCACGTTCGGTTGGGAGAGAGCATGGCGGCTGGGGGGAGGCTCGAGCTGGCGGTGAGGCATGCCGAAGCGGCCTACTCCTTGGCGGGCGTGCCCGAGCTCGAACCAGAAGCCCTCGACCGCCTCTTCACACTCCTCCGGGCGGGGAAGAGCCCCAAGGCCGCGGAACTGATGCGCGATGCACAGGCCCTTGGGATCGCTCTCCCCATCGGTGGAGAGGTGGCCAGGGTGCCGCTTCTGCACGAGGTCGCGGACGAAGCTCCACCTCGCCACAACCTGCCTGCTCCGACCGATGCCTTCGTGGGTCGTGATCCTGAACTCGTGGAGATTGCCGAGCTCCTTGCGGAACCTCATTGTCGCCTGCTGACCCTGCATGGAGCTGGTGGCGTGGGCAAGTCGCGCCTTGCCATCCAAGCCGCCCGCGACCAACTCGGCGAAGGCCGCTTCAAGGACGGGGTCTTCTTCGTTGCGCTCGATGCCCTCAGCGCCGCCGAGCAGATCGCCCTCGGCATCGCCGAGGCGCTCGACCTGTCCCTCCAGGGCGAGGGAGGGCCACACACGCAGGTCGTTGGCCACCTCGAGGACAAACACGTGCTTCTCATCCTCGACAACTTCGAGCAGCTCATGAGCGGCGCGATGCTCCCGGCCGACCTCCTGGCGGCGTGTCCCCACCTGAAGATCATCGTCACGTCGCGTGAACGGCTGAACCTCCGTGAAGAGCACGTGCTGACGCTGGAGGGCTTGCCCGTGCCCAGCATGGAGAGCAGCTTCGAAGAGGCTCAGTACGTAGGGGCGGTGCAACTCATGTGGCACCGCGCCAAGCAGGCGTGCGCCGACTTCGCGTTGACCCCGGAGACCCTGCCCGAGGCGCTCAAGATCTGCCACCTCCTGGAGGGCTACCCGCTTGGCATCGAGTTGGCGGCAGCCTGGGTGCGGGTGCTGCCACTGGCGGACATCGCCGCTGAGATCGAGCGCAACCTGGATCTCCTGGACTCCTCCTCCCGGAATGTCGCCACACGACACCAGAGCGTTCGCGCAGCCTTCGAGCACTCGTGGAAGCTGCTTGCGCCTAGAGAACAACAGGCGCTCAAGAAGCTCGCCGTCTTCAGGGGGGGTTTTCGACGCGAGGCGGCGCGTGAGGTCGTCGGCGCATCGCTGCCATTGCTTGCCAGCCTCGTGGACAAGTCCCTGTTGCGCATGGAGTCGGGTGGGCGCTATCGTCGCCACGCTCTGTTGTACGGTTACACCCTCGAGATCTTCTCGTCCGAGCCGAAGGTCTACCGAGAGACCAAGGACAAGCACGCTGCGTACTTCCTCGCCCTGGCCGAAGAGGCCGAACCGCAGTTGCTGGGCGCGCGGCAAGTGGTCTGGCTGGAGCGGTTGGAGGACGAGCTGGACAACCTTCGCTCGGCGCTGGAGTGGACCGAGACCAGCGGCCAGGCCCAGGCAGGTCTGCGACTCGCGGGCGCACTGTGGCGGTTCTGGTTCATCCGGGGCCTCTTTGATGAAGGACGTGAACGGTTGCAGCAGGCCCTGTCGCAATCGGCCGAGCCCACGGCCGCGCGCGCCAAGGCGCTTCATGGCGCGGGCAATCTGGCCACGTACCAGGGTGACTACGCCGCGGCTCGCGCCCTCAACGAAGAGAACCTGACGTTGAGGCGGGCCTTGGGAGACGAGGAAGGCGTTGCCGGTGCACTCAACAACCTCGGCGCCATCGCCCATCATCAAGGGGATTGCGATTCGGCGCGCCGGCTCTACGAGGAGAGCTTGGCCTTGAGGCGAGCGCTGGGGGATAAGTACGGGATGGCCTCCACGCTCAACAACCTCGGCCTCGTCGCCTGTCAACAAGGTGACTTCACCCAGGCACGCGCACTCTGCGAGGAGAGCCTCGGGATCGACCGAGCGTTGGGAGACAAACAGGGGATCGCCTTCTCGCTGCACAATCTCGGCCTCATTGCACACGATCAGGCCGATTACGAGGTGGCACGTGCGCTCTACGCCGAGAGCCTGAGCTTGAGGCGGGAACTGGGTGACAAACAGGGGATCGCGCTCTCGCTCAACAACCTCGGCACGATCGCCCAAGACCAAGGTGATCTCGGCACGGCACATGCGCTGTTCGAAGAGAGCTTGGCGATCTACCGGGAGTTGGGCGACAAGCGCGGTATCGCCCTCTCACTCCACGATCTAGGTGTCGTCGCCCGAAGTAGAGGTGACTGGGCCGCGTCACGCTCGCTCCACGCCGAGAGCCTGACGATGAGGCGGCGCCTGCGAGACAAGCGGGGCATCGCCCAATCGTTGGAGGAGACCGGGTGCCTCCGCGTAGCGGAAGGCGATGGCACGCAGGCCGCGCTGCTCTGGGGCGCGGCCGAAGGCCTGCGCGAAGCCATCGGCGTGCCCCTGCCGCCTTCCGAGCGGGCCCGGTTCGAGGACGCCGTGACCGCGGCACGCGCCGAACTGGGGTGCACCACGTTCGCGGCACGATGGGCCGAGGGCCGGGCCCTGACGATGGAGCACGCCGTCGCCCATGCGTTGGGTGAACGCGTGAATGGGGTCTGACTGACCACGGAAGAAGCCGACCGGGTTCTCCGGCGTCGTGCCCACCGCCGGGACGGTGGTGTTACGCCGGTCGTTCGTCTGAGGCGGACCGAGCCCTCGGCCGGCTCGACGGGTCGGTGGTCACGCTTCCCCACCCCGAGCAGCCGTGTGGCGTCGACGAGGTGGTCGACGACGTCCGCGCCATGCACCGCGGCCTTCGGCGCCTGGACCACCTGCCGGTATCCGTTCGCCTGGTCCGCGAGATCCGCGCGGAACTGCTCGCCGCGGTGCACGGCGGTGACGAAGCAGAAGCGCGTGACGACGCCGAGCGCCACGACGATGTGCGCGGCTGCGCTGCCACCGCGTTCTGCTGCGACCACGGCTCGGAACAGCTCGAGCTTGGCCCGCATCCGTGGGCGGTCGCGCGATCCGCGGTTGCGCGAACTGCAGTGGCGCGCAGCTGCCCGAGTGCGACGGACAGGCTCTTCCGTGGGCTCCGTCGTACTCGCGGGCGCGTCGGCAGACCGTTGGTCCGATCAGCCATTGCGGGTGCGGCCACGGCGGCGCCCGCAACGGAGCACCACGACCAGTTCGCGGCCGCGCGGGACCACCTCGACGCGGCGCTCGCGCTCGACCCGACCTTCGCGCTGGCCCTCCTCCACCGCGTCGGCTCTTCGGATGACCCCGACGAGGTGCGCGCGTACGTCGACGCGGCAGCGTCTTGCCGCCTGCAGGCCTCGGAGGACGAAGGACGGACGATCGACACCTTCCGCGCCTTCCTCCTCGACCGCGACCACCACCGTGGCAGCGAGGTCTTCCTCGAGCGCTATGCGGCGCTCGCCCCCGGCGAACCGAGACCGCACGACTCGCTCGGCCTGCTGTACCTGCGCCAAGGCCGTCTCGAGGATGCGATCCGTGCCTTCGAGGCCGCGCTGGCGCGCGATGCGCGCTTCGCCGAGCGTCGGAGCAACCTCGAGCGTGCGCACGCCGCTCGGGCACAGGCGCGAGCCCAGGGTGAAGCGCGACGCGTCGGCGCCGACGGGGACTCCGATGCTCTGCGTGACGATCCGGGTTAACCACGCCGTTGGGCGCAGTGTCCCGAGACGGCGAGCCGGGCATCGCCTAGCGTGAGGGGTGGTCGGCCGAAGCTGCGGCGACGCGGCCGACGGAAGGGGCCCCATGCAACGACCGGCGCTCTCCCTCACGCGCGTTCCCGTGGCGCTGCTCTTCATGATCGTCGGCGCGGTCCTGCTGATCACCGCGTTCGTCAACGCAGGAGCCGTCCCGCTCTCGGCGCACGACGACTTCGGGGCGCTCATCCGCGCCCAAGGCGGTTCGATGTCGCACTCCGCCACGTACCCCGACACGTACCGACTGATCGCGGCGCAGAGCCGGATGCTCCAGAACGCCTTCCTGGGGTTGACGGGCGTGGCGTTGGTGACGGTCGGCGCCATCGGCGTGGTCGCGGTGGGTGGGGGCCGGCAGCAGAGCGCGTAGGCTGCCGCTGGGTGTCTGCTACACTTGATGACAAGACGATGACGATGTCGCGACGCGCCTTCCTGCGCGCTGCGGTCGGGAGTGCCGCAGCGCTGGCCGCGACGGGCAGCGCGCTCGGTGGGAGCACCTGGCCGTCCATGGGGCAGGGGTGGCGTCCGGCCTACCTCCAGTTCGAGGAGGAGGGCCGCTTCGACGAGCGCATCGACCAGGCCTACGCCATCTTGGAGCACTGCCGCTTGTGCCCCCGGCGCTGCGGCGTCAACCGCTTGGCTGGCGAGA
>SLSM01000231.1 GCA_007130445.1 Trueperaceae bacterium
CGAGAGCGTCGACATCAGCGACCTCACGCTGGTCGAGGTCGCCAGCGCGCTCGCGCGCTGGGTCCGGCAGGGAGAGCTGAGCGAGGCCCAGGCGCTCACGATCGAACGGGCGCGCGCCCGCAAGGCAGTGGCGCTCGGCATCGCAACGCACGACCTCGCGGCGTGAGACGTCAGCGCCGCGGGGCCTCTACCAAGCCACGCAACAAGCCGCCGAAGATGAAGGCGTGGAAGGGCGTCACGCCCAGCCAGTAGGCGCGCCCGGCCAGGCCGCGCGGCCGGAAGGTGGCCGTCTGACGCAGCGTGGTGCCCTCGCCGCCGCGCACCAACTCGAACTCCAACCAGGCCTCACCCGGCAGGCGCATCTCGGCGTAGAGCACCAGCCGACCGGTGGTGCGGTTGGCGACCAGCACGCGCCAGAAGTCGAGTGCGTCGCCTGGGCGCAGCTCGAAGGGGTGGCGCCTGCCACGACGCAGGCCCGTGCCACCCACGATGCGATCGAGCAGGCCGCGCAGCCACCACAACCAATCGGCGTAGTACCAGCCGTTGGCGCCGCCCAGGCGCCACACGCGATCCAACACGGCATCGGCGTCGTCCTCGACCGCCAGGCTGCGCTCGTCGGTATACACCGCCTGGCGCGGCACCTGCACCAGCGTGTCGAGCTCCAGCGCGTTGCGGCTCGACACGACGGCGTCGGTCCAGCTCGATACCACCGAGTGCTGTTCGATCTTCTGGAAGGCGAGCCGCACCGCCTCGTCGTAGGGGATGAGGTCGCGCGGGACGATGTCGCGGATGCGTTCGTCGCGCGCCACCACGTCGACCTTCATCGAGTCGACGAGGTTGCGCGCCAGCGGGTAGCTGGTCGACGTGACGAAGTAGAGCCAGTACGACGAGAGTCGAGGCGTGAGCACCGGCACCGGCAGGATGGCGCGGCGCAGGCCCCGCACGGCGGCGAAACGCTCGAGCATCGTCTGGTAGGTCAGCACCTCGGGGCCGCCCAGGTCGAAGGTCTCGCCGATGGCGCGCGGCTCCCCCAGCACCCCCACCAAGTAGGCCAGCGCATCGCGCACGGCGATCGGTTGCGTCAGCGATCGCAGCCAGCGCGGCGCCACCATCACGGGGAGCTTCTCGACCAGGTCGCGCATGATCTCGAAGCTGGCGCTGCCCGATCCCACGATGATGGCCGCCCGGAGGACGGTCACGGGCACCTGGCCGAGGCGCAGCAGGCGCTCGACGTTGCGGCGCGAGTCGAGGTGCTGCGACAGCGTGCCGTCGTCGCCGAGACCCCCCAGGTAGATCAGTTGCTGCGCGCCGGTGGCGCCGAGGTAGTCGGCGAACGCCTGGGCCGCTCGCGCCTCGAGCGCACCGAAGTCGCCGGCGGACGTCGACAGGCTGTGGACGAGGTAGTACGCAGCGTCGAGCTCGCTGGGCAGCGACGCCGCGTCGAGCGGCTCGAGCAGGTCGGCCTCGTACACGTGCACGCCGCGCTCGGGGTCGTGCTCGACCGAGAAGCGCGACCGCGAGCGCACCAGGCAGTGCACCTCGTGCCCGGCCTCGAGGAGCAGCGGCAGGAGGCGCATGCCGATGTAGCCGTTGGCACCAGTGAGCAAGACGCGCATGCCTCAGCATCGCCCCTGGCGCCGCGCTCGACCGTACGCCGGCACGGTCTACCCTGCAGCGTCGATCAGAACGCCCACTCGCCTCCGCGCATCACGGGCACCACGGCGCCCCCTTCGAGCTCGCCGTCGATGTCGAGCGCATCGGAGCCGAACATGAAGTCGACGTGCGTGAGGCTCTGGTTGAAGCCGTCGGCCTCGAGGTCGGCCAGGGGACGCTTCGTGCCGTCACGCATCGTCGTCTCGTAGGCGCGCCCGAGCGCCAGGTGGCAGGCAGCGTTCTCGTCGAAGAGGGTGTTGTAGAACAGCAGCCCGCTCTGGCTGATGGGGCTCGAGTGCGGCACCAGCGCCACCTCGCCCAGCCGCCGCGCGCCCTCGTCGGTGTCGAGCAGGCCCTTCAGCACGGCCCCGCCACGGTCCGCCGAGAAGTCGACCACGGCGCCGTCCTCGAACGTGAGGGTGAAGCCGTCGATCAGCTGCCCCTGGTACGACAGCGGTTTGCTGGCCCGAACCGTGCCCGTCACGTGGCGCGCATGCGGCGCGGTGAAGACCTCTTCGGTGGGCATGTTCGCCACGAAGAAGGCGCCGTTCACCTGCGCGTGCTGGCCGCCCGACTCCCAAGTGTGGGTGTCGGCCAGTCCGACCCGCAGGTCGGTTCCGGGGGCGCGCATGTGCAACGCCGCGAATCCGTGACCGTTGAGGACGTCGCGGGCGCGGCCCAGCACGGCCACGTGCGCCTCCCAGGCTTCGATCGGATCCTCGACGTCGGCACGGGTCGCCGCGAAGATGGCGTCCCAGAGCTTCGCGACCGCGTCGTCTTCGCTCAGATCGGGGAACATCTTGCGCGCCCAGGCCGGCACGGCGTAGTCGACGATCGTCCACGGCATGTGCGAACGCTGCACCAGATCGGAGACCGGGCGCATGACGCCGCGCTGCGCGCGCACCATGCGCGCCACCCGCGCCGGGTCGGCGGCCGACATGAGATCCGGGTCTTCGCCACCCACGCGCAGGTACGCGTCTCCGCGTTCGGCCATGCCGACCACGAAGTCGCGGTAGCCCTCCGGGTAGGCGTCCAAGTGCTCCTCCGCGGAGCGTTGCGCACGGATCAGGTCGACGTGATCGTCGACGTACTGCACCTGCACGTAGGGCGCACCCATGTCGTACGCCTTGGCCACGATCCGCCGCACCAGGTCGGCCCCCTCGATCGGGCCGATCAGGTGCAGGCGCTGGCCGCTCTGCAGGTTCACGCCCACACGCAGCGCGAGGGTGGCGAGGTTGTCGAGCTTCTGGTCGAAGGTCGGCATGCGGCGAGTGTACCG
The DNA here is from genome assembly GCA_007130445.1 of Trueperaceae bacterium. GTDB lineage: Bacteria > Deinococcota > Deinococci > Deinococcales > Trueperaceae > CSSed10-48. The sequence continues at coordinate 2,933 of SLSM01000231.1, forward strand.
CCGCTCGTGCAGGCGGCAGCGTTACACCGTCGCCCGTGCCTGCGCCGTGGGGCCACGGGCAACGTGTCCCGACCCGAGACCATCTATGATGGGGGTGCGTGTGGACCCTCGGTCCACCGCGCACAACCAGGGCCGAGCGCCGAGCGCGGCCCGACCCCGTCGCTCAGGCGTCGGGGCTCCTTCGGGGCAGGGTGCGATTCCCGACCGGCAGTAAGGCGATGCTGCGCATCGCTTCAGCCTGCGAAGCCCACATAGCTGGGCCCGAACCCGTGCGAACCGGGTGCCGACGGTGACAGTCCGGATGAGAGAAGGAGAGGAGGCGGGTGACGCTGACGCGTTGCCTACGATGCGATGTCGCACCGCGACGAGCAGATGATGCGCCGTGCGCTGGCCCTGGCCGAGCGCGGGCGCGGGAGCACGGCACCCAATCCGATGGTCGGCTGCGTCGTGGCCCACGGCGACGAGGTCGTGGGTGAGGGCTGGCACGAACGCGCCGGCGAGCCGCACGCCGAGGTCCATGCCCTGTGCGCGGCTGGCGACCGCGGCCGCGGGGCGACCGCGTACGTCACCCTCGAGCCCTGCGCGCACACCGGCCACACCCCGCCCTGCGTCGACGCGCTGCTCGACGCCGGCATCGTACGCGTGGTGATCGCAGCCGGCGACCCCGATCCGCGGGTGGCGGGCCGGGGGATCGCACGGTTGCAGGGCGCCGGCGTCGAGGTGACGCTGGGCGTGCTCACGGCCGAGGCCGAGGCCCAGAACGTCGCCTACCGCACGCAGCGAGCGCTCCGTCGGCCGTGGGTGCGCTACAAGACCGCCATGACGCTCGACGGCAAGATCGCCACGCGCACCGGACGCTCGCGCTGGATCACGGGCGACGCCGCGCGGGCGCTGGTGCAGCGCTGGCGCAGCGAACACGACCTGGTCGCCGTCGGCGTGACGACGGTGCTGCGCGACGAGCCGCGCCTGACGGCCCGCGTCGAGGGCGGCCGCACGCCGCACAAGCTCGTGTTCGACTCGGTCGCGCGCACGCCCGGCGACGCCGCTCTCTTCGCGGCAGACGACGCGGGCGTACCTGCCCGCGTCACCATCGCGGTCGGTCCGCGCGCCCCCGAGCCGCGGATCGCCGCTCTGCGCGACCGCGGCGCGACCGTGCTGGTGAGCGACGACGGTCGCGGTCGACCCAGCGTCGTCGACACGCTGACGCACCTGGCGGACGCGGGCGCCCTCAGCCTGCTGCTCGAGGGTGGCGGCACGCTGGCCTGGTCGTTCGCCGAGGCGCGCGCACTCGACCGCGTCGCCTGGTTCGTGGCCCCGAAACTGCTCGGCGGCACGGGCGCGAGCCCGCTCGGCGGGCTCGGCGTGGCCACGATGGACGACGCGCTCACGCTCACGGGCACGACCGTGCGCCACGTGGGCGACGACCTGTTGATCGAAGGCGATGTGCACTATCCGTCGCCCGGCGACGTGCATGACCCATCGCCCGGCGACGTGCGTGACGCGGCGCCCGACGCGGACCAACCGGTCCAGCGCGGGCCCGTCGACGGAGAGGACTGACCATGTTCACTGGCATCGTGGAGGAGGTCGGCACCGTTCGTGCCGTCCATGACGACGGGGGCGATCTGCGGCTGCGCATCGAGGCCGGCGCCGTGCTCGAGGGGGCGCGGATCGGCGACTCGATCGCCGTCTCGGGTTGCTGTCTCACACTGGTGGCGATCGACGGCGACGCGTTCGAGGTCGAGCTGTCGAAGGAGACCGTCGCGAAGACCGCGCCGCGCTGGCGTGAAGGCGCACGCGTCAACCTGGAGCGTGCCGTGCGGCTCGGCGATCGCCTCGGCGGGCACCTGGTGTCCGGGCACGTCGAGGGCGCGGGCGTGGTCACGTCGATCGACGCGCAGCCCGGGGCGTTCGTCATCGGCGTGCGCGCACCCGAGGACATGGCGCGCTACCTGATCCCCAAGGGGAGCGTCACCGTCGACGGTGTGTCGCTCACGGTCGTCGACGTGGGCGGTCCCGGAGGCACGCGTGACGACCTGGCCGCGAGCGAGTTCACGCTCTGGCTCATCCCGCACACCCTCGACGTGACCACGTTCGGCGAGCTGCGCTCCGGCGACCTCGTCAACCTCGAGGCCGACCTGATCGCCAAGCACCTCGAGCGCCTGGCCGGCTTCGGGCCGCGCGTCGAGGTGCCCGACCCCGCCGCGGACGACGCGTCGATGGCGCCAGGGAGCGCACGATGAGCACGAACCCCCGCATCGCCACCGTCCCCGAGCTGCTCGACGAACTGCGCGACGGACGACCGATCATCGTCGTCGACGACGAGGACCGCGAGAACGAGGGCGACCTCGTGTTGGCCGCGGAGTTCGCCACCACCGAGCGGCTCGCGTTCATCATCCGGCACACCGGTGGGATCGTCTGCCTGAGCATGCCCGACGACCGCGCCGATCGGCTGGAGCTGCCACCGATGGTGGACCGCAACACGTCGAACCGCGAGACGGCCTTCACCGTCACGATCGAGGCCGCCGAGGGCGTCACCACCGGCATCTCGGCCGCGGACCGCGCGCACACCATCCGCTTGGCGGCGCGCGACGGCGCCACCGCCGCCGACTTCTCGCGGCCCGGGCACGTCTTCCCGCTGCGGGCCAAGAGCGGCGGCGTGCTCCGGCGGGCGGGGCACACGGAGGCGGGCGTCGACCTCTGCCGCCTGGCCGGTCTCAAACCCGTGGCCGCGATCAGCGAACTGATGCACGACGACGGCAGCATGATGCGCCTGCCGGCACTGCTGGACTTCGCGGACGAGCACGGTCTGAAGGTCGGGACGATCGCCGACCTCATCGCCTACCGGCTGCAGGTCGATCCGTTCGTCGTGCGCGTCGACGAGGCGTATCTGCCGACGCCGTGGGCGTTGTTCCGCATCGTCGGCTACCGCGACACCGTCGACGACAAGGAGCACGTGGCGCTCGTGCTCGGCGAGGTCGACGACGGCGACAGCGTGTTGGTGCGGATGCACAGCGAGTGCCTCACCGGCGACGCGCTCCACAGCCTGCGCTGCGACTGCGGCTTCCAGCGCGACGCGGCGCTCAAGGCGATCGCCGACGCCGGCCGCGGCGTGCTCGTCTACCTGCGCCAAGAGGGCCGCGGCATCGGGTTGATGAACAAGATCCGCGCGTACCACCTGCAAGACGACGGCGCCGACACGGTCGAGGCGAACGAGCAGCTCGGCTTCGCACCCGACCTGCGCGACTACGGCATCGGCGCCCAGATCCTGCGCGACCTCGGCGTGCGCCGCCTGCGCCTCCTGACCAACAACCCGCGCAAAGTCGTGTCGCTGCAGGGGTACGGCATCGACGTGGTGGAGCGCGTGCCGCTCCACGCCGGCGAGAACCCGTACAACGAGACGTACCTCGCCACGAAGCGCGCCAAGATGGGGCACCTGGGCGACTGAGCGGCCGCCTCCGGTACGGCGCCGTCGCTCCGGAGTGCGGCAGCGGCGACGCCGTCTCGGCAGGCTGGCGTCACGGCGTCGCCAGCGTCCTCAGCAGCCGGTCGTGAACGTGATCGAGCCCGTCGCGAGGACGACCTGGCCGCCCGTGCCGACGAAGCACACGCCCGTCCAGTTCGACGTCCCGGTCGCCACCTCCTTGCGGAGCGTGCCCCGGTTGACGAAGGTGCCGCCGTCCTGGACGCTCAGGTCGTTGCGCACCACGAAGGTGCCCTCGTTGACGATCTCGCTGCCCGCGTCGATCCTGATGCGCCTGGTGGCGTCGGTCGCCTCCGACCACACGAAGGTGCCGGCGTTCACGAGGCTGTGGCCGCCGCTGACGCGCTGGTCGACGTTGACGCGCGTCGAGCCGGTGCCACCCGAGGCGAGGCGGGTCGAGCCGCTGCCGCTGAGGGTCGACACGCCGAGGTACAGCTCGTCGTCGACGACCGTGACGTGCTCGCTCACCAGCGTGACGGCACCGAAGCTGCCGAGGATCAAGCGCTCCAGCGTGAGGCCGTGCGGGAGCGTGACGCGCCCCGCGTACACGTCGAGCGTGCGCGGTGCGATCGGCCCGAGGAGCGACAGGCTCGCCTCGTTCGCGTCGGAGTTGATGCGCAGCGTGGCGACGTCGAGCGTCGCGCCGAGCGCGTGGGTGAAGGGGAACTGCGCGCTCGCCCGCGCTCGGAACAAAGCGCCGGGACCGGTCACCGTGCCCTCGTTGAGGAACGTCGTGAGCCGGTCGGTCAACGTGGCGATCTGCAGCAGCGCCCCAGCGCCGATCGTGATCGTGCCGGTGTTGTGCAGCAACGCCGGCGACAGGTTGTAGCTCCCTGGATGGTCGACGCCGACCTCGATCGTTCCCTGGTTGAGGATCGGACCGCCGGTGGACGAGCCGTCGATGCGAACCGTGGGTGCCCCCGAATGGGTCTCGGGGTCCCGGGTGAGGCGCAGCGTGGCGCCAGGCCGGTTGACGATGCCGGACGTCCCGAACAGGAACAGCGTGTGGTCGACCACGTCGAAGGTGCCGTCGATCTCGATCGTCAGCGCGTCGTTGAGCGCAGCGATGGGCGTCGCACCACCGGGCAGCCGTGCGACGCGTCCGGCGCTGCCCGGCGCCAGGACGACCGTGCCGTTGCCGCGCACCGTCCCGCCGTGCTGGAACTCGAGCCGCTCGGCGATGGTGAGGGCATGCGGGACGTGCAGTGTCCCAGGTGAGCGCAGCAGGAGGTTGCGCAACGAGACGAAGGTGTCCGGAAGGTGCCACGCGGCGCGGACGTCGAAGGTGTCGACCTCGAGCGTCCCGCCCGCCGCGAGGCCCGCGCCCGCGTGGTCGATCTGGACGACCCGGAGGTCGGCGTCCTGGCTCGCCACGAGCGTGCCGTCGCCGATGCGGACGCGGCCGAGGCTCGTGATGGAGCGCACCTGCGTCGTGCCGGTCGGCAGCACCACCTCGTCGGCGATCGACGCGATCAGGACGTCGTCCGAGGCGTCCGGGACGCGTTGCGGCGACCAGTTGGCGCTGTCGTTCCACGCCGTAGCGAACGCGGACGTACCACCGACCCAGACGATGGTGAAGTCGCCCGGATCGACGTCGGACACGCACGCGTCGAGGTCGACGTACACGGCGCTCGCCGCGTTGGCCGTGCGACCCGTCACCGGCACCGCGCACTCGGCGAGCGTCTGCCGGTCGCTGATCACGAGCGTGCTGGTCATCCCGGCGGCGATCGCCGGGAGGTAGAAGTAGCCGTCTCGGCCCATGTCGCTGGCGAACGGCCAGGGCTGCTCGTTCACGAGCACGCGCACGGTGTAGCGGCCCGCTTCGATGCGCTCCACGGCGCCCCCCGTGGCGCCGCCGCGCGTGGCGGCGAGCGCGAGGCTCGACGCGCCCCCCCCGGAGCGCCCGCCGCTGCCGCCGAGCGGTCCGCCCAGGGCGGGCACGGAACCCATGCCGGTGGTCCACGAACTCGGGGCGAACGGGTCGTCGCTCCTCGGGAAGGGACGCGGCCACGGGCCGTTGGGCGTGCCCGGAGGGTAGACGATGTCGTCGTCGCCGCCGCAGCCCGGACCGATCCCCGCGTCGCACAGCTGGTCCTTGATCGGGTCGCAGTCGTACTCGGTGCCCTCGAGGCGGTCGGCGAAGCGATCGAGGTAGTCGAGCGTGAGGTGGCCCGCCAAGCCGCGCATGCCCGTCTCGAAGCGATCGCCCTGGAACGCGCGCTTCGCGAACAGCTCGTCGAACGTGAACTTCGTCCCCTCGAGCATGCACAGGCCCCCGCTGGACCGGTGGGGTCGATCGGACGAGATCGCGTGCGCCGCGCTCGTCGTCACGCCGGCGCCCGCCAGGCGCCGTGCCAACGCCACGAGCTCGGGGTCGCTCGCGCTGCGCCCTGCCCAGTACGCACGCGCGGTGGTGATCAGCACGGTGAGCGGCCCGACGTCGACCGAGAACGACTCCGCTGCGAGCGCGGCCGCGAAGTCCGCGACCTCGTCGAGCAAGCGCGTGTAGGAGGCGTCGACGAGCGCCTTCGGATCGGCCACCGTCGGTGCCGCGGTCACGCTCATCGTGAACGTCATGAAGGCCCGCTCGCTCGCGACCGAGTAGAGCTCGACGCTCGTGCCGCCCGGTGCCAGGTCCGGCACGTTGGCGAGCAGGTACTGCCTGCCGTCGCCAGCCGACCCGACGAGCGCCGGCACCTCCACGAGGTTGGAGCCCTGCCGGAAGCGCACCGCGTACCCGTGGACCGCGTAGTGGTTGAGACCCGCGACGAGGAACCGCAGCTGGGCCCCTACGGGCGCGGCCGGCAGCGTCGTCGTCGCACGGCCGGCGAGCGCCGTCCGCACCGCGCCCGAGGCGCTCGCCGTGGTGGACTCGCTCACCTGCGGCCGGATGATCGGGTCGGAGACGATGTCGCCGTTCGGGGCGACGGAGGCGCCGTTGATGACCATCAGTTCACCCACGCCGCGCCCCATGTCGGGCGCGATGCGGTACGACACGACCACCTGACCGCTCTGGACCATCGGGCCGAAGCCGCCGGAGGTCATGGTCACCTGGTCGCCGGTGGGGAGCGTGGACCGGATCTCCTGGGCACCGAGGAAGGTGACCCCGAGCGCGTCGTAGTCCACGCCGGTCCGAGCCTTGACCTCCGCCTGTGTGATCGCCTCGAAGTCGACGCGTGCGCCTTGAGCGACGCCGCCGGGCACCGAGACCGAGCTGATCGCCCCGTTCGCTTCGACGTCGCCGAGCACGGCGCCGCGCGCCCCGACGGTCGCGCGGGACGGCGGTTGATGGACGACCTCGACCTCGACGCGGGCCGTGAACGTCTCGCCCGCGTGCACCGCGCTCGCGGTCAGACTGAGCGGCCCTTCGGGATGATCGCGCGGGATCAGGAAGACCCGCAGCGGCGTCTCGCCCGGGAAGCTCGGCGTGACGACCTGGCCCCCGACTCGCAACGTCAGACTCGGCAGCGCAGTCGGATCGAGCAGCTGCACGGCGAAATAGGTCGCGCCGCTCACCGACGAGCCGTCGGCTGGGCTCGTGATCAACACCGGGTCCGTGGCCGACGCCGTCGTCACCGGTGGGCCGCCGCTGCTGGGCGGCGCGCCGCATGCGGCGCACGCCCAGACGAGGAGGGCGAGGACGGTCGGTCGGACGAACGCGCCGGACACCGTCGCAGCCTGCGCTCGACGATGCGGACGCGTCCCATGCTGGGCTCGCGTGGCTCGTGTCATGGCGCCACCGTAATGACGCAGCGTTACATCCGCGATACAGCCGTGGTGCGGGTCGGGGCGTACGTCACTCGAACGGCGGCGTGTCGCCGTCGATCGAGCGCAGGAACGCCACGAGATCGTCCCTGTCGGCGCTCGACAGCGTGCCCGCGTGGCGCGGCTCGGCGAGGACGGCGGCGAGGTCGGGCGCCGAGCCGTCGTGGAGGTAGCGCGAACCGGCGTGCAGGCCCAACAGCGTGGGCACCTTGAACCCGTTGGCGCCCAGCCCGCCCTGCTCGGGCTTGAACGTCCCGACGTCGACGAGCGCCGCCGTGACCTCGATCGCCCCGACCGGTGCGGCCTCGCCCGGCGGTCCGGGCAGCGCGTTCCGAGTCCAGCCGGGACCGCCGTGACACGCCTGGCAGCCAGAGCGCTCGAAGACGGCGCGACCGCGCTCGGCGGCTGCTCGGCCCGGTGCGGCAGCGGGGGTCGGGAAGCCGCGCTCGACGAAGCGCGCGAGCGCGTCGAGCGCCTGGGAGCGGCCGGCGTTCGGTTCGCCGAGCAACGCGTGGGCGCGACCGTCGAGCATGCCCACGCCGCGCATGAGCACCTCGATCTCGTGATGGAAGTCCTGCAGCTCGTCGCGCGTCGCCGAGGCGTGGAACGGCGGCCCGGTGAGATCGAGACGCCACAGCGGTCGGGTCTGGCGCGGGCCCTCGGGCGTCCGCCAGGTCGTGCCGTCGCTGCCGCCGTCGGGGTGGCAGCTGGCGCAGGCGATCCAACCGAGGGTCGACATCCGCGGGTCTGCCGCGTGGTGGAACAGGCGCGCGCCGAGCCACGTGGCCTCGTCCCACGTCTCGGGGGCCACCACCACGCGCACGCCCCCGGTGCGGTTGCGGGGGTCGCGCAGGTCGATCACGCTGACGTCGCGCGAGAGGCGATTGGCGACGAAGGCGCGCGTGCCGTCGCCGGAGAGCGCGACGCCGACCGGGTTCGCTCCGGTGGGCCAGAAGCCCAGGAGGCGCGGCGCGGCGCCGCCCAGGGCGATGCCCATGAGCTGGTCGCTGCCCGCCAGGACGACGTAGGCGACCCAACCATCGGGCGTGAGCGCCACGGCCGCGGGTGCGTTCACCGGCGTCGAGAAGGTCGGGTCGTTGAGATGCAAGCGCACGTCGGGGACGGGGGTCGCAGCGGCGCCCGACTCGGCGCCTGCCGCCCAACCGCTCACTGCCGCCGAGACGAGTCGGTTGAAGGCCGCCGGACCCTCCGGCGCGTTCAGGGCGTGGGGCGCGACGATGCGACCGGCGCGGGCGTCGATGGCGCCGACGACGTTGGCGAACCCGAACGCCTCGTACGGATCGATGACGAGCTCGCCGCGGTACGCCAGCGACCCGTCGAGCAGCGTGAGCCAGGCCTCCATCCCGTCGTTGCGGTCGGGGCCGCCCGCCGCACGCGGGCGCGAGCGCTCGTGGGCGACGACCACGACGACACCGCCCGCGGCGTCGGGGTCGGCCATCACGGCGACGGCGCCGGGTGCGGGTCCGACGTCGGCGCGCTCCGCCACGCGCAGACCCGTCAGATCCACACGCACCACCTCACCGCTCGCCGCCAGGCTGACGTACGCGCTGTGGCCCGCCGGATCGAGCGCCATTCCCGCGGGCACGCCCCCTCCGAGGGCCAGGTCGGCGCGATCCCCGTCGCGCAGCACCACCAGGGTCCCTGCGGCTCGATCGAGCACGACGACGCTGCCGTCGGGCGCGAGCGCGACGTGGCTCGGCTCGCCGCCGATCACGACGGGCGGCGAGGCGAGGTTCGTGGCGGCGTCGATGCGCGTGACGCTGCCGTGATCGCGGTTCGCGACCCACACCTCGCGGCCGTCGGGTGAGACGGCGATCGCGCTCGAGCGATGCGTTGCCGCGCCGACCGTCGGCGTCGCGTCGTGATGCCCCGCGCAGGCGCTCAGCAGGGCGAGCGCGGCCAGCGTCCAGCGAGCCGGACCATGACGACGGGGGGCTGGGCGGTGCATGCTCGGAACGCTAGCAGCGCCGCGTTACATCCGCAGTACACGCAGCGGCGCCGGCGCCGGTTCGTCGAGCCCGAGGCCGCGCGCCCGGTGGGCGCCGCGGCTCACCCGACGCGGCCGACCTCGTCGGGCGTCGCCGCCGCGATCGCCTCCTCGAGCGCCTCGTCACGCTCGAAGGCGAACGGGTCGATGGAGCCGGGATCGCCCAGCAGCGCGGCCGCCGCCAGCATCGCAGCCGCCGTCCAGGTCTGACGCAGCCGCGCTCGACGACCGATGAGGCCGCCGTACGGGCCGTCGTAGTACTCGGGCCAGGCGTCGCGCGCCAGGCGCGGACCGGCGCGCTCGACCTGCGCCTCGACGAACGCCGCGCGACCGGCGACGCGGCCTGCGGACGCGAGCGGCCACAGCAGCATCGGCCACGTCCCGGCGTTGTGGTACGACCACGGCACGTTCTTCTGGTCCGAGCCCGTGAGCGTGTACCAGTCTCGGTCCTCGAGCGGCGGGTAGGTGAGCTTCATGCCCGTGCCTCCCACCAGGTCGCGTTCGTGATGCTCGATCAGGTCGAACAGCGCCGCCGCCTGCGCATCGGTGGCCAGGCCGCTCGACACGGCCAGCAGGTTGCCGAGCGCGAAGAAGCGCACGTCGAGCCGGGCAGGGCCGAGGTTGCCCGCGAAGTAGCCGCCGCCCTCGGCGAGCCACGCCATGGTCCACACCGGGATGGCGTCGGGGTGGAGGTTCCAGGGGTTGCGCTGCGCGTCGCCGAACTCCTCGACGGGGTAGCGCCGGATCGTCTCGATGCGGGCGCGGTCCAACCAGTAATCGGCGCGCAGGTGGCGACCGAGTGCGACGAGCCGTTCGAACACGCGCTTCCGCAGCGGGTCGTCCTCACCGAGGAGCTCGCAGGCCGCCCGCAGACCGGCGAAGAACAGCGCCTGGACGTCGAACGGGTGACCGTACACGCCCATGCGGCGGTCGATCATCGAGGAGCCGTCGGGGACGAGCAGCGACGGCAGCATCTCGAACTGCTCGCGAAGGTAGAACGTCAGGACGCGTCCCAACGCGGCGTGGACCACCGTCTCTCGGACGAACGCCTCGTCACCGCTCGCGCGGACGTACGCGCGCAGGATCAGGATCCACCACAGCGCCGAGTCCACGGGTGCGACGCGTCCGATGGCGCGCTGGCCGTAGTCCGCGACCAGGCGGTCGTCGGCCTCGCCATCGGCATCGCCGCGGCGCGCCACTGCGAAGCTGGCCGGCATCAGGCCGTCGGCGGGCGGCGTGGCGCTGCCCACCTCGCTCGGCCGCAGCGCCGCCACAGCCCGCAGGAACGACCGCACCACGTCGAACTCGTCCACTGCGAGGAAGGCCGCTGCGGACACCGCGAAGTCCCGCACGAAGCACTCGTCGTAATTGAGCAGGTCCTCGATGGCATCGCTCGCGGCGATCGTGCCGATGACCTCGCTGCCGCACCGCAGGCTCGCGCCGCGCAGCACCGCCTCGGCCAGCCCCGCGATCTCGGTGTCCAGGCACGCAGCCTTCGACCAGTGGCTCATGGGGTCGACCGTACCTCACGCGTGCACGGCGTGTTCAGGACCCGCTGTTGGCGCGCAGATAGGCGCACAGCGCGGCGTCCGGTGCCGGCCGCGCCCCCACGTGCTGGATCACCCACTCCGAGATCCCCACCGCGAAACGCGCCGCCGCTTCGGGCGTCGCCCCGCGCAACCAGCGCGACAGGAAGGCCCCTGCGAAGGCGTCCCCCGCACCGGTGGCGTCGATGAGGCGGTTGACGTTGGGGGGGATCGCCACACCGGCCGCGCCTGGGGACAGCACGTAGGCGCCGTCGGCGTCGAGCTTGAGCGCGACCAGGACGCCGGGAAAGAGCTCGGCCAGGCGTTCGGCCATCGTCGCCGGGGTCCGCTCGCCGGTCAGCGTGGCCGCCTCCTCGGCGTTGGGGAAGACGAGCGAGGGGGCGAGCGATCGGCTCACCTCGAGGAACGCCTCGAGCCCCATCGCCTCGATCATCTGGAACGAGCCGGGATCGAGCGACACGGCGCCGCCCGCTTCGCGCACCGCACGTGCCGCCTCGCACGCCGCCGCCCTAGGCGGATCGTCGAACAGCGACCAGGCCGACAGGTGGAGGTGTCGCGCCTGCGCCAGGAGCGCCCGCGGGAGCTCCTGCGGGAAGAGCGCGTGGTCGGCGCCCTTGCCCGACACCATCGAGCGCTGGCCGGTGTGGTCGATCCAGACGGCGACCGACCCGGTGAGGTGTGCATCGGTGCGCACCAGGTACGACTCCACGCGCTCCGCGCCGAGGTCCTCCTCGGCCAAGGCGCCGAAGCGATCACGGCCCACCTTGCCGACGAAGGTCGTCGGCAGGCCGCAACGGGCGGCCCACACGGCCGCGTTGGCCGCACTCCCGCCCGGCGCGAGCTGGACCTCTCCGAAGGTGTCGCCTCCGGCCAAGAGCGCCGTGTTGGTCCGGATCATGACGTCCCAGGCGTAGTCGCCGACCATCAGGAGGGGTCGGCACCCGTTCGGATCGAGGCCGGCGCCCTCGCTGGCGTGCACGCGTTCGGTCGGTGACGACATCGCACCATCATAGGCGCGCGTGGCGGGCGCTGCCGTCCACGCGCACGCGAGGTCGCGAGGCTATGCTGGTCGCATGCTCGCCCACGACGACGCGACCGGATCGACGCACGACCCGGTTCCGACGGACGCCACGCCCGAAGCCTCGCGCCCAGAACCACTCGAGTCGATCTGGTGGGGCGGTGTCGACGTCGCGCAGGGTGCCGCCGCCAGCGTGCGCGTCGGGCCCGCGCGCATCGTCGCGCAGCGTCGGGCGCACGAGTGGAGGGTCTACGTCGAGCGCGACGACGAGTGGGGCGAGACGCGCGCGGCGCGCGCGCGACGCCTCGCGCGCGTCGACGCCGACGACGTCCCGAGCGGCACCCCGATCCTGCGCGCCTCGTTCGCCGACAGCCCTGGGCACATCGTCGTCAACGCCGCCCAGGCCGACCGCCCCGTGGTGGTGCGCCCCGAGAGCCCGCTGGCCATCCAAGCGGGCGAGACGGTGACGCTGTACGTGAGCACGCCGGTGTGGATCGTCCTGACGATCTCGCGGCGGCGACCGGGCGGCAAGACCAAGGGCAAGGGGGCTGCGGACAGCGAGACGCTGCGTCTGATCGAGGTGCCGAGCGAGCGGCCGACCGACACCTGGTTCGGACCGAACACGCGCACGGGCGAGCTGTGCTACGCGACGCGCACGTCGGGCCGCCTCGACCTCGCCGACGTGCCTCAGCGCCCGCACAGGATCGTCACCCCCGTCCGCATCGAGAACAAGGCGAGCGACGCGCTGGAGCTCCAACGCGTCCAGGTGCCGCTGCCGTTGCTCGCCGTCTATCGCGACGCGCACGGTGCGCTGTGGACCAACGGCGTGACGCTCACGCGCGACACGGGCGGCGACCTCGCCGCCGTGCGGCTCGACGGCTCGCCGCCGCGGACCACGGCCGGCGGCGTCGAGCGCCTGTCCGAGCCCCGCAGCGTCGTCACCGGCAGCGCGGTGGTGCGCGCCTTCGGGCGCCTGCTGCGCGGCGAGGGCGTGGCATGAACGGCGTCGAGAACGGTGATCCCATCGCCACGATCGTCAGCTGGTTGACCGACCCGGTGCGCCTCGGGGCGCTGTTCCGCGCCCTGCTCTACGTGGTCGTGGGGTTCGGCCTCGCCCGCACCGCGCGCTACGCGATCAAGCGCGGCCTGGGCGGCTTCCCGGTCCAACAGCAGCAGCTCTTCGGTCGCGCTGCGTACTACGGCATCCTGGCGCTCTTCGGCATGTCGGCGATGCGCCAACTGGGTTTCGACTTCGCCGTCGTGCTCGGCGCCGCCGGGATCGTGACCGTGGCGATCGGCTTCGCGGCGCAGACGTCGGCCTCGAACCTGATCTCGGGCCTGTTCCTCGTGATGGAGAAGGCCGTCCAGGCCGGCGACATCGTCACGATCGACGGGGTCACCGGCGAGGTCCTGACCGTCGACCTGCTGTCCACCAAGCTGCGCACGTTCGACAACCTGCAGGTCCGCATCCCGAACGAGACGATGGTGAAGGCGCGGATCACGACGCTGAACCGCTTCCCGCTACGGCGCGTCGACCTCACCGTCGGCGTCGCGTACGAGTCCGACCTCGGGCTGGTGCAGAAGACGCTCTTCGAGGTGGCGCAGCGCAACCCACTCGTGCTCGACGAGCCAGCGCCGCTGCTGATCAGCCAGGGCTTCGGCGACTCGTCGATCGACTACCTGTTGGCCGTGTGGGGCAAGTCCGAGAACTTCCTGACGGTGCGCAACAGCGTGACGCGCGAGATCAAAGAGGCGTTCGACGCCGCCGGCATCGAGATCCCCTTCCCGCAGCGCACGCTGCAGCCCGGCACGACGCCCCTCGAGATCAGGCTGTTGCGAACGCCCGTGGGCGGCTCGGCGGGCGCCACGGCCGCCGCGCCCGGAGCTGCTCCCGACGGGCCGCTCAGCGACTCCGGGACGGTCAGCGAGCGCCAGGGTGACGCCGCAGCGCCTCGATCAACGGGCGGAGCCGGTCCGAGCGCAGCTTGAGCGATGCCCGGTTCACCACGAACCGCGCCGTGCTGTGCGCGATGACATCGACCTCCTCGAGGTCGTTGTCGCGCAGCGTCCCGCCGGTCTGGACGACGTCGACGACGGCGTCGGCGAGGCCCGTGAGGCAGGCCAGCTCGACGTTGCCGGTGAGCTTCACGACCTCCGCCCCGCTGCCGATGCGCCCGAGGTACGCCGCGGTGAGCCGCGGGTACTTGGTGGCCACGCGCTCGATCATCGTGGAGGCGCCGCGCGGTCGGATCAGCGACAGGCGGCATGCCGCCAGGCCGAGGTCGACCGGTTCGGCGAGGCGGCTGCCCGCCTCCAGCAACACGTCCTTGCCGACCACGCCGGCGTCGGCGACACCGAGTTCGACGTAGGTGGGGACGTCGGCGTTGCGCATCTCGATCACGACGGCGTCGCCGGCGTCGTAGCGCAGGGCGCGCCCGGCACCCCGCGGTTCGAGCCGCAACCCCGCCGAGCGCAGCGCCGACAGGCTCTCCTCCATCACGCGCCCCTTCGGAAGGGCCAACACGAGCGTTCCAGCGACACGGACGCCGTCGCCGACACGAGCACCGCTCATGCGCCGCCTCCGCCCGACAGCACCGTCCGGAGTTCCGCCAAGCGCTCGACGTCGGCGCCCGGATCGATCGCCTCGAGGGCGCCGTCGGCGAGGACGAAGGGGATGCCGAGATCGCGCGCCTCGCGGCGCACGGCCTCGATCTCCGCGTCCAGCGCCCGCACCACGCGAACGCCCGCAGCACGGAGGCGCCGAGCACCAGCGTCGTCGAACGCGAGGACGAGCGGCTCGGTCTCGCTCACGCTGCGCCGCCTGGCGACGGCCCGCATCAACCGCTCCAGCCCGAGCGAGAAGCCCGCCGCGGCCGGCAGCAGGGCCCCGTCGTAGCGGCCGCCACCGAGCAGCGGTTGCCCGAAGTCGGGGGTGTAGGCGCGGAACGTGACGCCCGTGTAGTAGCTCAGGCGGCGCGCCATGGAGAGGTCGAGCATCAGCTCGCTGTCGTCCTCGAACTCGCGCAGCACGCCCTCGAGCCGGTCGATTTCGTACAGCGCGGCAGGCCACGGGACCGCCGCGCGCGCGTGCGCCAGCACCTCGGTGCCGCCATACAGGTCGGGGATGGCGAGCAGCGCGTCGACGCTGGCCGTCGCCAAGCCGGCCGGTGCCAGCACGCCGCTCAGATCGCTGCGGTCCTTGCGATCGATGGCGTCGGCGGCGAGGTCGCGCAGCGGCCCCGGCACACCCGCGGCGTCGAAGGCGGCGCGGACGAACCCGGGGTTGCCGACCTCCACGCGCGGCTCGAGTCCGACCACGCGCACGCTCTCGCGCGCCAGGTGGATCAGCTCGGCGTCGGCCCGGGCGTTCGACACGCCGATGAGTTCGATGCCCACCTGCGTGAACTCGCGCGTGCGCGCGAGTTCCGGGTCGATCGCGTGCCACACGGTGCCGGCGTACTGGTACCGCACGGGCCTACGGGCACCGCCGGCGACCGCCGGGTGGGCGGCGCGCACCAGCTGGGCCAGCGCCGGCGTGAAGTCGGTACGCAGCGCGAGCACACCGCTGTCGCGGTCGGCCAGCTTGAACGACTGGGCCGCGCGCGGGTGGCCGGGGTCGTAGCGCTCGAGCGACGGGACCTCGACCTGGTCGAAACCCCAGGCGTGATACAGGTCGCGCAGGAGGTCGCGAAGCTCGTCGCGTCTGGCGGCGGTGTCGGGCAGGACGAAGCGGGTGCCGTCCGGCAGCGCGGCCTGGCTCACGATCGGTCGGCCTCGGGCCGCGGGTGATGCGCCGCGTCCTCCGCCGTCCCCCGCCCGGCGCGCTGCGCCTCGAGCGCCGCGATGCGGGCGCTGGCGGCCTCGTCGCGAGCGGCAACGGTCTCGCGCCGGGCGTGTTGCTCGCGCCGGCTCGGCGGCTTCTCGCCGCTGGCCCACAGCAGGCTGCCGGCCACCGCGGACTGCAGCACCAGGAACAGCAGGTTCATGAGACCGAAGACACCGTCGATGGCCATCGACGCCAGGCGGCCGACGGCGGCGGCACCGACGACCACGGCGAGCGTGCGGAGCAGCGGCGCGGCCTTGGGGCGCAGCGGCAGCGCCCACAGCATCAGGCCTGCGAGCGCGAGCGTCACCGCGCCGAAGGCGCTGCGCAGCTCCGAGAGCCCGCGCGGCGCCACCACCTCGAGCCCGAGCAGGCGCGCGGCGAGCATGGGGTTGAACAGCGCCAGGAGCCCGACGACCAACGTGAGGACGGCTGCGGCGTACGCGAGTTGCGTTCGGAGCGTCATCGTGTCGGCATGCTATCACCGGCGTCGTCGGGGTCCGGCGTCGTCCGGGGTCCGCCGAGCGAGACCAGGTTGTCGCGGTGCACCACCTCGTCGTAGTCCTTGGCGCCGAGCAGGTCGGCGATGGCACTGGTGCGCCGACCGCGGATGCGCTCGAGCGCGTCGCTCGCGTAGTTCGTGAGGCCGCGCGCGACGATCGCCCCATCGCACACCACGTCGACGGCGTCGCCGAAGGTGAACGTGCCGTCCACGGCGCGCACGCCCGACGGCAGCAGACTGCGACCGCGTGCCAACGCCGCCGCTGCGCCGGCGTCGACCTCGAGCCGCCCCCGCACGGGCTGCCCGGCGATCCACGCCTTGCGCGCACCGGTGCGGCGCTTCGCGACGAAACGCGTGCCCATCACCTCGCCTCGCGCGAGCGCCTCCAGGCCGGCACCGCCGCCACCGATGACGAAGGTCTCGATCCCGGCACGCGTCGCGATGCGCGCGGCGCGGAGCTTCGTGGCCATGCCTCCCGTGCCGCGGTTGGTGCCGGCCTTGACACCGGCCAGGTGCTCGACCGCCTCGACGTCCTCCACCACGCTCAACGGGCGGGCGGCCGGGTTGCTGCGCGGGTCGGCCTCGAAGAGGCCGTGCACGTCGGTGAGGATGACGAGCGCATCGGCGTCCGCCAGGTACGCCGTCCAGGCGGAGAGGGTGTCGTTGTCGCCGAGCTGCAGTTCGGCGGTGGCGACGCTGTCGTTCTCGTTGATCACGGGCACCACGCCGAACCGCAGCGTCGCCTCGAGCGCGCTCTTGGCGTTCACGTAGCGTTCGCGGTGGTGCACGTCGCCGGCCGAGAGCAGGAGTTGCGCGACCGGCTCCGGGGCCAACGCCCGCTCCCATTCGAGGATCAGGAGCGCCTGGCCAACCGCGGCGGCGGCCTGGCGCTCGGGCAGCGTCAACGGCAGCGTGAGCCCGAGCCGCTCGCGCCCCACGGCGCCGGCGCCACTCGACACGACGACCACCTGCGCGCCACGCGCCGCGGCCAACACCTGCAACCCGCGGGCGATGGCCCACAGCGTGGGTCGGTGGAGCCGACCGGCGTCGTCGGTCAGCGAGCTGGTACCGATCTTGACGACGACGCGGCGCCAGCGACCGGGTAGCTGCGCGGAGCGCTTCACGCCGCGCATCGTACGCCGCCCTTCGGACACGCCCACGGGTCCCGCCCGACGGGCGCACCCGGCGTGCCCGCCCCGGGGGCGACGGGAGCACGTGCTAGACTCGCGCCCAATCGCTCGCACCCGTGGTGCGCGCATCGGGAGGCAGTGCATGCGGGTCGCCATCGTGGGTGCGACGGGTGCCGTCGGCCAGGAGTTGCTGGAACTGCTCGCGGAGCGCTCGTTCCCGCTCACGTCGCTCAGGCTGTTCGCCTCGCCGCGATCGGCTGGGCAGACGCGCCTCTTCGCCGGCGAGTCCGTGCTGGTCGAGCCCCACCCCGACGACGGCGACCTCGGCAGCGACGTGGTGTTCTCGTCGGCCGGCGGCACCGTGTCGAAGGCGCACGCATGGTCCTGGGCGTCGCACGGCGCCGTCGTGATCGACAACACCAGCGCGTGGCGGCTCGACCCCCGCGTGCCGCTGGTGGTGCCCGAGGTGAACCCCGCCGCCGTGCGCACGCACGAGGGCGTGATCGCGAACCCGAACTGCTCGACCATCATCGCGTTGATGGCGCTCGCGCCGCTGCACGGTGCGTTCGGCCTGCGGCGCGTGACCGTCGCCACGTACCAGGCCGTGTCTGGTGCCGGCCAGGCGGGCATCGTCGAGCTCGAGACGCAGACCCGCGACGTGCTCGACGGCCGACGGCCGCAGCCGACCACGTTCGCCCACCCCATCGCGTTCAACCTGTTCAGCCACGACTCCGAGGTCGGCGCCGACGGCTACAACCAAGAGGAGCGCAAGCTCCGGCTCGAGGCGCGCAAGATCCTGGACGCCCCGGACCTACAGGTGTCCGCGACCTGCGTGCGCGTGCCGGTGATGCGGGCGCACGCCGAGGCGCTGCACGCCGAGTTCGCGCGCCCGGTGGACGAGGCCGAAGCGCGGGCCGTGCTGGCCGCCGCGCCCGGCGTGCGGCTGGTCGACGACCGCGCGTCGAACACGTTCCCCATGCCGCTCGAGGCCAGCGGTCGCGACGAGGTGCTGGTCGGTCGTGTGCGCGCCGACGCCTCGCTGCCAGGTGGGCTGGCGCTGTTCGTCGTCGGCGATCAGATCCGCAAGGGTGCGGCCCTCAACGCCGTACAGATCGCCGAGGCGCTCGGCGCAGCCTGACGCTCTGCAGGCGCGCCATCGTCAGGGCGCGATGCGACCCGTGCGCCGGTAGACCTCGAGCGCCCCCCACTCGCGCACCGCGCGATCGAGATCGGCGAGCGTTCCGGCGACGTCCCAGTCGAGCCCCGGCGCGGCGTCGCCGGTGGAGCGGTAGTCGACGGGATACGGCGTGATCGTGGTCCAGCCCTGGGTCCGGAAGGTCGCGAGCGCGCGCGGCATGTGCATGGCGCTGGTGACCAGGAGCCAGGTCTCGCCCGCGGCCGGCGCACCCTCGGCGAGGGCGACGATGGCGTCCTCGAAGGTGCTGCGGGCCACTCCGAGGTAGCGGATGTCGCGACCGGCGAACACCGGCCCGAAGAACAGCGAGCGCTCGCCCGGCTGCGCCCTGAAGTCCTGCGCGAACGCGTCCCCGAACACGCCGGTGAGCACGAGGCGCGCCTCGGGGTAGCGCTGCGCCAGCGCGGCTGCCGCGGCCACGCGTTCGCCGGCGTCGTTGAGCGTGAGCTGACCCCTCGCAGCGGTGATGCGCCACTCGACCGCGCCGCCCAGCACGACGATGCCATCGACGCGCGCCGGCAGCGGCGCCGGAGCGACCTGGGACTCCAGCGGCCCGACGATCCACTCGGTCACCGGGAGCAGCACGGCCACGGCGACGAACGCCAACACGAGCGTGAGCAGGCTGGCGGCGAGCGCGTGCCAGCGCAGCCAGGTGGCGACCAGCGCGAGGCCGATCAAGGCGACCAACAGGCTGCTCGGCTGCAACACGGCCCACAGTGCCTCGCTCACGCCCGCCTCCTCTCGACGCACCGCACGCGTCTGCTAGTCTGACAGTCAACCACGACTACGGTCGCGAACGGTGAGGGGCACGGTCGTGTCACCGGAGCGGCTCCAAGGAGGCGAAGCATGAAGCTCGCGATCGTCACGGACTCGACCTGCGACCTGACCGCCGACCAACTCGAAGCGCTCGACGTCCACCGCGTGCACTTGTACGTCAACTTCAAGGGCAAGGCGCACAAGGATTGGCTCGACATCACGCCCAAGGACATCATCGAGGGCGTGGCCGGCGGCGCCGACCTGCCGACGACGAGTCAACCGAGCCCGGAGGACTTCTCCGTGGCGTACAAGGCGGCCGTCGCGGCGGGCGCCGACCACATCTTGGTGATCGTCATCTCGAGCGCCATCTCGGGGACGTTCCAATCGGCCAACATCGCGGCCGAGGACGCCGGTGCACCGGTGACGCTGGTCGACTCGAAGCAGGCCAGCCTGGGCATCGGTAATCTGGTGCGCATCGCCGCTGGCATGCGCGACGAGGGCGCGGCGATCGAGGACATCGTCCACACCCTGGAGCGCACGAGGGACACCATGCGCCCCTCCTTCGCCGTGCACACGCTCGACTTCCTGCTCAAGGGCGGACGGGTGAGCAAGGCGTCGGCGCTGATCGGCGGCATGCTCAACATCAAGCCGATCCTCACGCTCGACGACGGGAAGATCGTGCCGGCCGCGCGCGTGCGCGGCACGAAGAAGGCGATCGCGGAGTTGATCAACCGGATCAAGGCCCACGCTGAGGAGCATCCAGGCCCGCTGGTCCTCGACTTCATGCACGCCCAGGCGCCCGAGGCGGCCGAGACCTTGAAGCGGGCCGTGAAGGATGCGGGCATCAAGTACGAGGACGGCTCGGTGTACGAGATCGGCTCGGTGATCGCGGCGCACGTGGGTCCCGGTACCTTCGGGTTCTACGCGCACGTGCGCCCCTGAGCTCGAAGAGAAGACGTGGGCGAACGTCACGTGAACCACGCGTCTGCGTGACGAGCGCGTGCCCGGACCACGCACGGTCCGGGCACGCGCTCGCGTTGGGCGAGCAAGCTCTAGAAGGTCACCGTACCGCCGAGCGACTTGAGCGTGAACGTCAGCTCCGCGCCGAACGGGAACGCCGGTTCCAGGTCGACGGTCATCGTCCCGGCGACGTCGAGCGTCTCGCCCTCGCTCAATGCGTCGAGGAACGCGTCGACCGCCGCGCCTTGCACCAGGAGCGTGACGAGTGGGATCTCGGCGACGACCTCGTACGTGCCGCTCGTGGTGTCGGTCTCCTCGTCGTACGTCGCGCTGCCGCTGAACGTGAGCTCCAGACCGGTCGCGGTCCACGTCTGTTCGATGAGCGTGGCGCCTGCGCTCGATACGAGCAGCGCGATGGACGCGCCCGTGATCGTGTACGACTCCGCGAGGGTCGTGTCGCCAGGCGCGGTCAGGTCGACGGTCGTTCGGATGGTGATGTCGTCGCTGATCGTCGCGACGTTGATGATCCCGTGGATGGCCGGGAAGCCTCCACTGGCCACTTCTGAGGCGAACGTCCCAGACACCTGGGTGGACCCTGTCGTCCCGGCAGCCGGCGACGTCGGCTGCACGCCGGTGGCCGAGGCGGTCACCTGGACACCGTCGAGGCCGAAGGCGTTGGCGATGTTCTGATCCGGGATGAGGCTGGAGCAGGCGCCGAGTGCACCTGCGGTCACGAGTGCGAGGCCGAACCTGAGCATCGATGTCATGGTGAATCCTCCTCGATGGAGCGCCGCCGGCGAGGACACGAGGCACCTGCGCCGTGCCAAGACCGTAGCAGACCGCAGCCGAGGCACATCGCTCACGGGCCGTGGACGCGGCGCCGAGCACGGAGCGTCGTGCGTACCCTCACCCCATGCACGCGTCGGTGCGCAGCATCGCGTTGAGCGGCATCGACGCCTTCGAGATCACCATCGAGGCCTCGATCGCTGGTGGCCTTCCGGGGGTCTACGTGGTCGGCCTCCCGGACACGGCGGTCCGCGAAGCGCGTGAGCGCGTCCGGTCGGCGTTGCGTGCCGCTCGGCTCACGTTGCCGCCCAGCCGAGTGGTCGTGAACCTCGCCCCGGCCGACGTGCGCAAGGAGGGGCCGGCCTTCGACCTGCCGATCGCGCTGGCCTTGCTGGCGGCGCAGGGGCGTGTGCCGGACGGTCGCCTGCGCGACGCCGCCATTGTCGGCGAGCTCGGCCTCGACGGCTGCGTGCGGCCGGTTCGCGGCGTGCTGGCCGTGGCGCTCGCCGCGCGCGACGCCGGCTGCCTGGTACTGGTAGTCCCGCTGGACCAGGCGGACGAGGCGCGCTCCGTGTCCGGTCTGCAGGTGGTCGCGGTCGGATCCCTGCTCGAGGCGGTCGCGTGGGCGCGTGGCGCGACGACCGTCGAGCCCGCCCGGGTGGCGAGCATGGTCGCGCCACGCGGCTCGGGTGCGGCCCTCGATCTGCGCGACGTTCGCGGCCAGCGCGTCGCGAAGCGGGCCATGGAGGTCGCGGCCGTCGGGCGCCACCACGTGCTGCTGATCGGTCCCCCGGGCAGCGGCAAGACGATGTTGGCCGAGCGCCTCCCGGGCCTCCTGCCACCCTTGTCGCACACGGATGCGCTTGAGGTGGCGCGCCTCCACGCCTTGGCGGGCACATCGCGTCACCCGCGCGACCTCAGCGCTCCGTGGCGAGCACCCCACCACTCGGTCAGCCTGCCGGGCCTGGTCGGGACGCCGACCTCGCTGGGCGAGCTGAGCCTGGCCCACGGAGGGGTGCTGTTCATGGACGAGTGGCCGGAGTTCGAGCGCCGGGCGCTCGAGGCGTTGCGCGAGCCGCTCGAGGCGCGCGTGCTCGAGCTCGTGCGCGCGCGCGCTCGGCGCACGCTGCCGGCCGACGTCCAACTGGTGGCGGCCATGAACCCGTGCCCGTGCGGGTTGGCCGGCGACCCTCGGCGGAGCTGCGAGTGCACGCCGGCGACGCGGCGACGCTACCTGGCGCGCGTGTCGGGTCCGTTGCTCGACCGGATGGCCATACGTGTCGTCGTGGCGGCGCCTGGGGGCACGCCGGTGACCGCCGACGTGGCCGCAGCAGGGCGGCGCTCCGCCCCTGTGGCCGCCGCCGAGCCCACGTCCGTCGTCGCCCGGCGCGTGGCTTCGGCCCGCGAGCGGTCGCTGCGGCGTCAGGGGCATCCAAACGGTGCGCTGAGCGGCGCGAGCCTGGCACGACACGCGGCGCTGTGCCAGGCGGGGTCGGCGCTCCTGCAGCGCGCTCGCGCCGACGGTCGCCTGGGCGAGCGTGGGATCGACGACGTCACTCGCGTGGCGCGCAGCCTGGCCGACTTGGCCGGCCGGACCGCCGTGGCGGTCGACGACGTCGCGGAAGCGTTGGCGTTCCGCGCGGAGCTTCGCACGGAAGACGCTCCCTGACGCGCGCAGAGGCTCCGTCGGGAGCGCTGTCGCCGCCGCACGGACGCGATCGTGAGCGTTAGCACTATGTGCCCTGGCTCACCAGGGACGGATGTCCCTGGGGCCTTGCGCCGACGGAACGGTACACATGTCTCTGGACGCCGTGTCCGAAACGCGCAATCCGCGCGTTTCGTTCGTCGGCAGCTGTGCTAGGTTGATGCGACTCGACCGAGGCAGCGCCCCACAGGCGCGCGCCGTGCGCATCGTCGCACCGAGGAGGGACCACCATCGTGCATTGGAGACGACGGCTCTTGGGGGGCCTCGCGCTCGTCGCCGTGCTGCTCACGACCGCCTGCGAGTTCTCTGGACCGCAGTCCGCCATGAGCCCAGCCGGCCCCGTCGCGCAGGCTCAACTCGATATCTTCATGTGGACGTACTGGCTCAGTTGGCCAGTGATGATCCTGGTGGGCGGCGTCCTCGCCTACGCGCTCTACCGCTTCCGCGCCAAGGGCGAAGAGGACGGCACGGCGATCCCGCACCAGACCCACGGCAACACGCAACTCGAGATCGCGTGGACCATCATCCCCGTGATCCTCGTGGTGCTCGTGGCCGTGCCCACCGTGCGCACCATCTTCGCCTCCGAGTACCGCATCGAGCGCGAGCAGTACACGGCTGACGACGTGATCGTCCGTGCCACCGGCTACCAGTGGTGGTTCAAGTTCGAGTACCCGAACGAGGGCTTCGTCACGGCGAACGAGATGGTCATCCCGGTCGGTCGGCGCGTGATCGTCGAGCTCGACTCGGCCGACGTGCTGCACGCCTTCTGGGTGCCCAACCTCGCCGGCAAACGCGACATGATCCCCAACCAGGACAACCAGGTCTGGTTCAGCGCCGACGCGCCCGGCGTCTACTACGGCCAATGCGCCGAACTGTGCCTCGGCGCCCACGCCTACATGCGCTTCCGTGTGATCGCCATGGACGAGGCCGATTACGCCGCCTGGGTGGACGCCTTCCAGCGCGGCGCCGAACTGACGCAGGCGGTCCAAGGCGACCCCCTCGTCGAGCAGGGTCGGCAGCTCATGGCCCAGAAGGGCTGCATCGGCTGCCACACGGTCGACGGCTTCTACCCCGGCGTGACCGTGGGCAACCCCGACTACCCCGACCTCACCAACTTCGGTTTACGCACGACCGTCGGCGCGGCCATCCGCGACAACACCCCCGAGCACCTCGCCGCGTGGATCCGCGATCCACAGGTGATGAAGCCCGGCAACCGCATGCCCACGCTGTGGACGGCCGACGACCCGGACGCCGAAGAGGAGGCCGCCGCCCTGGCCGCCTACCTCTTGAGCCTCGGCGCGCCGGCCGACGAGACCACCGCGAGCCTCGGAGGCACCCATGGCGATCGGTAAGCTCGGTGCGCCGCCCGTCGTCGGGCAGCCGCCGAACACGCTCCTCACCCGCCCCACGTGGACCGAGGGCCTGTTCTCGTGGCTCACGACGGTCGACCACAAGCGCCTCGGCATCCTCTACCTCGTCACCTCGTTCATCTTCTTCGGCCTGGGGAGCATCGAAGCGCTGCTCATCCGCCTCCAACTGGCGATCCCCGACAACACCCTGCTGAGCCCCGACGTCTACAACCAGATGTTCACCATGCACGGCGTGACCATGGTCTTCCTGGCCATCATGCCGATGGGGATCGGGTTGGCGAACTACTTCGTGCCGCTGCAGATCGGCGCGCGCGACCTGGCCTTCCCGCGCCTGAACGCGTTCGGGTACTGGGTCTACTTCGTCGGGGGCCTGTTCATCTACACGAGCCTCTTCCTCGGCGGAGCGCCCGACGTCGGCTGGGTCGCCTACGCGCCGCTGACCTCGCTGTCGAACAACCCCGGCCTCGGTACCGACTTCTACATGATCGGCCTGTTCGTCAGCGGCATCGGCACGCTCGTGACCGCGATGAACCTGATCGTCACCGTCATCAACATGCGCGCCCCGGGGATGACGATGATGCGCGTCCCGATGTTCACCTGGATGATGCTCATCACGAGCTTCCTCATCATCTTCGCGTTCCCGCCGCTCACGGTGGCGCTGTTCCAGGTGATGATGGACCGCACCTTCGACACGCTGTTCTACGTGCCCGCCGCGGGCGCCTTGCCGATCCTCTGGCAGCACCTCTTCTGGATCTTCGGGCACCCGGAGGTCTACATCATCATCCTGCCGGCGTTCGGCGTGATCTCGGAGGTGATCCCGACCTTCAGCCGCAAGCCGTTGTTCGGCTACCCGGTGGTCATCCTCTCGGGCATCTTCATCGGCTTCATGGGCTTCGCCGTGTGGACGCACCACATGTTCACCACCGGCCTCGGCCCCGTCGTCAACACCGCCTTCGCGCTCACCAGCATGGTGATCGGCATCCCGACCGGCATCAAGGTGTTCAACTGGCTCGGCACGATCTGGGGCGGCAAGGTGCGCTTCACCACGTCGATGCTCTACGCGATCGCGTTCCTGATCACCTTCACCCTCGGCGGCATCACCGGGATCATGCTCGCGGTCCCGCCCTTCACCGCCCAGGCGCACGACACGTACTTCGTGGTCGCGCACTTCCACTTCGTGATGGGCGGCGGTGCGCTCCTCGCGTTCATCTCCGGCCTCTACTACTGGTTCCCGAAGATGACCGGCAAACTGCTCGACGAGCGGCTCGGCAAGCTCACCTTCTGGATCCTGGTCCCGAGCTTCTGGCTGATCTTCTTCCCGCAGCACTTCGCGGGGCTGATGGGCATGCCGCGCCGTACGCAGACCTTCGTCCCCGGGATCGGCCTCGAGCTCTGGAACCTCCTCTCGACGGTCGGTGCGCTGATCATGGGCGTCGGCCTGATCCTGTTCGTGCTCAACATCATCCTCGGCTTCGCGCGCGGCAAGCCCGCCGGCAACGACCCGTGGGACGCTCGCACGCTGGAGTGGTCGACCACCTCGCCGCCCCCGTACTACGACTTCGACCGGCAACCGGTCGTCAACGACCGCGACGCCCACTGGGTCCAGAAGTACCCCGAGTCGGTCCACGGCGAGCGCGTGCCCGAGAGCGCCAGCGAGCCGTACGACCGGGGCGGCGCCCACATCCCGGGCCAGTCCTGGTACCCGTTCGTGGCCGCGATGGCGCTGCTGCCGTTCAGCTACGGCTGGCTGTACGACAACATGTGGGTGGTCGGGATCTCGATGTTCGTCGTGATCGTGGCGACCTACGCCTGGGCCTTGGAGGGCGTCGGCGGCAAGCACATCCCCGTCGGCGACGCGCGGCGTGACGCCGACGCCGGACACGGCGAAGGAGGGCGCCCGTGAGCGCACACGCGACCGCGTCCATCGACCACACCGCCTCGCACGGCACCTACAAGAGCACCAACCTGCCCGACGTCAAGCTGATGATGTGGGTCTTCCTGGCGTCGGACATCATGTTCTTCGGCACCCTGCTGGGGACCTACCTCGTGTACCGCGACCGCAGCCTCACGGGGCCGTTCCCGACCGACGTCCTCGACATCCCGCTCACCACGGTCAGCACCTTCGTCCTGCTGATGTCGTCGTTCCTGATGGTGCTGGCGCTGCACTCGCTGCGCCAGGACGACATCTTCAAGTTCCGCCTGTGGACCTTCGGGGTCGCCTTCTTCGGCGCCATCTTCCTCGGCTTCCAGGTGTACGAGTTCATCCACTTCGTCGACCTCGGCCTCACGCTGCAGGGCAACCTCTTCGGCACGACCTTCTACGTCCTCACGGGGACGCACGGCGTGCACGTGGCCATCGGGATCCTA
>SLSM01000313.1 GCA_007130445.1 Trueperaceae bacterium
AAGCGGCTCCTCGACGACCACCTCGCCGACGTGGTCACGGGCGTCCACCTGCTCCCCTTCTACCCCTGGACCAGCGACGACGGCTTCAGCGTCGTCGACTACCTGCGCGTCGACGAGACCGTCGGCGACTGGTCGGACGTGGCCGCGCTGGCAGGCCGCTACCGGCTGATGTTCGACGCGGTGATCAACCACGTCTCGGCCTCGAGTGCGGCCTTCCAGGGCTTCCTCCACGGCGACGAGCGCTACCAGGAGCACTTCATCACGCTCGATCCGGACACCGACGTCTCCAGCGTCGTGCGTCCGCGCACCACGCCGCTGCTGACGCCGTTCCAGACCAGCCGCGGTGAACGCCACGTCTGGACCACCTTCTCCGACGACCAGATCGATCTGAACTTCGCCAACCCCGAGGTGCTGCTCGAGATCGTCGACGTGGTGATGACCTACATCGAGCGCGGCGCCCGCATCCTGCGGCTCGACGCCGTCACCTTCATGTGGAAGGAGGTCGGGACCAGCTGCGTGCACCTGCCGCAGACGCACCGCATCATCCAGCTGCTGCGCTCGTGCGTCGAGGCCGCGGCCCCCGACGTGGTGTTGCTCACCGAGACCAACGTGCCGCACGCCGAGAACGTCGGCTACTTCGGCGACGGGCGCAACGAGGCGCAGATGGTGTACAACTTCGCGCTGCCGCCGCTCACCCTGCACACCGTGGCGACGGGTCGGGTCGGCGAGCTGCGCGACTGGGCGCGGACGCTCACCACCCCCTCGGACGAGACCACCTTCTTCAACTTCCTGGCCTCGCACGACGGCGTCGGCGTGCGCCCCGTCGAAGGCCTGCTGGGCGAGGACGACGTGGCGCGGCTGGTGCGCCGCGCGCAGGAGCACGGCGGTCAGGTGTCGTACCGCACCCGCCCCGACGCCGACCCGGCCGCGTACGAGCTCAACTGCAGCCTCTACGACCTCGTGAACGATCCGCGCGCAGGCGAGGCGCTCGACGTACAGGTCCGGCGCTTCCTCGGCGTCCACGCGCTCATGCTCTCGCTCGCCGGCGTCCCAGGGCTCTACGTCCACAGCCTGCTCGCGTCGCGCAACGCGCACGAGCTCTACGCCCACACGGGCCGCGCGCGCAGCTTGAACCGCGGCCGCTTCCAGTGGGCGCAGCTCGACGCCGAGTTGAGCGACCCGCAGCACCGCCGGCGGCGCGTGCTCGACGGCTTCCGGCGGCTCATGGCCGTGCGCACCCGGCACCCCGCCTTCCACCCGCAGGCGCCGCAACGTCTCCCCGACGCGCCCGACCAGGTGTTCGCGGTGGTCCGCGGTGGCGTCGCCAGCGAGGTGCTGTGCCTGCAGAACGTCTCCGACGAGGGGGTCCGGGTCGACGTGAGCTCGCTCGTCGGGCGCGAGCTCCCGAGCAGCGGGCACCGCGACGCGCTCGACGGCGGTTGGTCGCACGCGTCCGAGGTCGCGCTCGAACCGTTCGAGACGCGCTGGTTGGAGGTGCCGCTCACACGCTCGTGAGTCGCAGCGAACGTCAGCTGGGGCATACCGCCCTGGCGCGACGTGGTGTGATGGGGTCACGATGAGCGATCACCGCCACAGCGGCGGCTTCGCGACCCGCGCCGTGCGCGCGGGTCAGGAGCCCGACGCCGCAACGCATGCGCACGCCACCCCCATCGTGCAGACGAGCACCTTCGTGCTCGGCGACCTCGAGCGCGGGGAACGCCTCTTCTCCGGCGAGGAGCGCGGCGACGTCTACAGCCGCATCGACAACCCCACCGTCCGTGCGCTCGAGGCGAAGCTCGCCTCGCTCGAGGGTGCCGAGGGGGCGGTCGCGTTCGGCAGCGGCATGGGCGCCATCGCCGCCACCTTCCTCAGCCTGCTCCGCGCCGGCGACGAGGTCTTGTTCCTCGGGCCGCTCTATGGCGGCACGCGTGGGCTGCTCGGCGAACTGTTGCCGCGCTTCGGCGTCACGGCGCGCCGCGTCGACGACGACACGCTCGACGATGCCGTCGGACCGGCCACGCGCATGCTCTACGTCGAGTCCCCCACCAACCCGACGCTGGCGATCCACGACCTCGACCTGGTCGGCCTGGTGGCGCGCCGCCACGGCCTGCTCGCCGTGGCCGACACCACCTTCGCCACGCCCGCCCTCACCCGTGGCCTGGAGCACGGCCTCGACCTGGTGATCCACTCGGCCACGAAGTATCTCTCGGGGCACGGCGACGTGCTCGCGGGCGTGGTGGCCGGTCGATCCGAGCTGCTCGAGGCCATCCGCATGGAGGGCCTGCGGCACGTCGGCGCCACGCTCACCCCGCTGGCTGCCTACCTGGTGCTGCGCGGCATGCGGACGCTGCACCTGCGGATGCGGGCCCACTGCGACAACGCCCGGGCCGTCGCTCACGCGCTGCGCGGCGCGCCCGGCGTGCGCCACGTGCACTGGCCCGGCTTCGCCGACCACCCGCGCCACGACGTCGCGATGCGGCAGATGGCGGACTTCGGCGGCATGGTGGCCGTCGACCTCGAGGGGGGCAGGGCCGCCGCGGCGACGTTCCTCGGAGCGCTGCGGCTGTTCGACGACGCCGTCTCGCTCGGCGACGTCGCGTCGCTGGCGTGCCATCCGGCCTCCACCACCCATCAACTCCTGAGCCCCGACGTGCTGCGCCAAGACGGCGTCCACGAGGGCCTCGTGCGCCTCTCGGTCGGCGTCGAGGACGGCGGCGACCTGGTCGCCGACGTGCTCCAGGCGGCCGCGGCCGCCGTGCTCGTGCCCGCGCGAGCTTGACACCCCGTCGGGGCGCTGCTACGCTCCGCCGCATGACGCCGTTCGCCGCGCGACTCCAGGACGACAATCGCGAGCGTTGGAGGCCCGGGGCGTAAGGCGTCGAGAACCGACAGCGTGGACCACCCCGAGGCTTCCCCTCGGGGTGTTGTCGTTGCCGGCCCGCGGCCTGGCGTCATCGGACGCCGGCCCGGAGAGGGAGGACGGCATGAGCGAGGCGACGAACGTGGGCGCGACCGCCGGGACGGAGCGCGGCGACGGCGAGGGCACGACCGACCGGAACGGCGCACCGCAGCGCCGCCTGGTGCGCGAGTTGCGTGCGTACGTGGGCGAGCGCGTGCTGCTGCGCGGCTGGGTCCACCAGCGCCGCGACCTGGGCGGCATCCAGTTCCTCCACCTGCGCGACCGCAGCGGGATGGTCCAGTGCGTGTTCGAGGGTGTGCAGCCGCCGCTGCACGAGTCGGCGGTGCAGGTCACGGGCCGCGTGGTCGAGAACGGCAAGGCGCCGGGCGGTCTCGAGGTGCACGGCGACACGCTCGACGTCATCAGCCTCGCCACCGTGCCGCCCCCGGTGGAGCTCGCCAAGGAGACGTTCAACACCAACCCCGACACGCTGCTCGAGTACCGCCATGTGAGCGTGCGCGGCCTCCACGCACAGGCGACGCTGAAGGTCGCGGCCGAGTTGGTGCGCGCCTTCCGAACGCACCTCCAGACGCTCGACTTCACCGAGATCTTCACGCCCAAGCTCGTCGCCGCCGGCGCCGAGGGCGGCGCGAACCTGTTCGAGGTCGACTACTACGGCCAACGCGCCTACCTGGCGCAGTCGCCACAGCTCTACAAGCAGATCATGGTCGCGGTGTTCGAACGCGTGTTCGAGACGGCGCCCGTCTACCGCGCCGAGCGTCACCACACCACCCGCCACCTGGCCGAGTACCTGTCGCTCGACGTCGAGTTCGGCTTCATCGACGACGACGGCGACGTCATGGACCTGCAAGAGCGTCTGCTCAAGGCGATGGTCGACGCCGTCGGCGAGCGTTGCTCACGCGAGCTCGCGATCATCGGCGCCGAGCTGCCCGACACCACCGTGTCCTTCCCACGGATCACCCTGCTCGAGGCCCGCGCGCTCGTCGCGGAGCGCTACGGCCACGAGACCGGCGGCAAGGACCTCGACCCCGAGGCCGAACGGCTCGTCGGCCGCTGGGCCAAGGAGGAGCACGGCAGCGACTTCGTGTTCGTCACGCAGTACCCGAGCGCTGCGCGCCCGTTCTACACCTACCCAACCGGCAACGGCCTCACACGCGGCCTCGACCTGATCTTCCGCGGCGTCGAGATTACGAGCGGCGGTCAGCGCGTCCACGAGTACGACGTGTTGGTGCGCGAACTCCAGGCTCGCGGCATGGACCCGGCCGCGTTCAAGGGCTACCTCGACGTGTTCCAGCACGGCATGCCCCCGCACGGCGGCTTCGCCATCGGCGCCGAGCGCCTGACGGCGCTGCTGCTCGGCATCCCCAACATCCGCTTCGCGCGGGCGTTCCCGCGCGACGGGAGTCGGTTGTTGCCGTGAGCTGGTCCCGCCGAGCGCCGGAGCCGCGAACGCGCTACGATCGTCGTGTCACCACACCACGACACGACATGTGACTCCGGAGGTTCCCCATGCGTCCGTTCGTCCTCGCCGGTTTGGCCGGTCTCCTCGTCCTCGCCGCCTGCGCCCCAGCCACGACCGTTGGCGTCGACACGGCTCTCCCCTGCGCCACCGATCCGATCCCCGTCGTCGCGGTCATCGACTTCGAGAACACCACCGGCCGCAGCGGCGGCATCACGGTGACCGGCGTCGAGGACGCCGCCACCGCCCGCCTGATCACGCTGCTCAAGCAGTCGGGCTGCTACGACGTCGTCGAGCGCAGCGAGCTCGTCACGGTCATGACGCAGCAGGGGCTCGAGTCGATGGCGCCCGATGCCCTCGCGCGCGCCGCCGGCGCCGGCTACGTGATCACCGGCACGGTCACCCGCGCGACGATCGCTCGGCCGCAGGCCAGCGTGTTGGGCGTGAGCGTCGGCCAGACGCGCGCCGAGGTCGACATCGACGTTCGCGCCACCGACATCATCACCGGTCGCGTGCTGGTGTCGATGACCGGCCGCGGCGAGGCCTCCCAAGGCAACCTGTCGATCAGCCGTGTACTCCCCGGCACGGTCTCGTTCCAAGACCGCGAGGTCGGCCCGCTGCTCGCCAACGCCTCGGAGGACGCCTTGGCGCAGGTGGTCAACTCGATCCGCACGCGCTTCTGACGCGCCGAACTACTCGCCGTCGAGCACGAGGTGCGTCGTGGCCTCGTGCCGCACGATCACCTCGTCGATCAGCGCTGCGTCGGCGCCGATGACGCGCAGCGCGTACCGCCCCGCCGGCAGCGGCACGGCGTCGCCGTCCACGACGCCGATGGCGACCACCGAACCGTCGCCGTCGAGCACCTCGAATCGCACCTCGACCTCCGCGTAGAGCGCCGCCTCGAGCGCCTCGCGGAGCTCCACGGCGTCGAAGGCCTCGAGGAAGATGCCGCCGCCCAGCTCGGCCCACGCGGCGAAGTTGGCCCGCATCGCCGCGGCGTCGTCGGTGTCGACGTCGAAGCCGATGATGGACAGCTGCACGCCGATCCCCTGGCCGACGAGCGTCCGGATGGCCGCCTCGGGATCGCCGCCGCACGTCTCCTCGCCGTCGGTCAACAGGATCACGGTCTTGGGTCCCGTCGCGCCGGCCAGGTCGCTCGCGACGGCCTCGATCGAGGCGGCAAGCGGGGTCCCCGACAGGAGCTTCGGCTCGACCGATGCGACAGCGGCGCGTGCCGCGCTCCGTTCGAGCGGCGCGAGCGGATGCACCAGCGCGGTGTCGCACGTCATCGGCGACACGTGGCCGTAGGCGCGCAACGCGAAGGGCGTACCGGGCTCGATCACCTCGTCGACGAGCCGCGTCAAGACCTGCCGGGCCACGGCCACGCGCGAAGCGCTGCCGTCCGGAATCAGCTGCCCCATGCTGCCAGAGGCGTCGTAGATCACGTGCACGGCGGGACGTGCGGCCTCCTGCTCGGCTGGGTCGAGGGCCGGCCGACGGACCGCCAACGCGCCGGGCCCGGGTGGATCGCGCGTCTCGAGCTGCAGCGCCACACCCACCGTCTTGGGTTGCCGCAGCAGGCAGCTGGCGCGGGCGAAGGCGACGTCGAGGTCGCCGATGGTCCGAGAGTAGTCGTAGAACCCGCCGGCGACGTCGGCGAAGGTCTGCATGCGGTCCTGCGTGTCGTCGCTCCCGGCGCTGCTGGTCTCGAACGCGAAGACCTTCGCCGGCGCCTCCAGGAAGGCCTCCCACAGCGGCGTCACGTTCCGTGGGCCGGGCGAGCTCTCGGCGTCGGTGACGAAGAACACGGCGCGGGTCCCCTCGCGCGCGGCGAGCTGCTGGACCACGAAGGCCAGGTTCCCTTCGGCGTCGCTGGAGCCCTCGTCGCGCGGGTAGTCGAGCACGGAGCGCAGCACCTCGATCGGTCGGCCGCTCCACTCGTCGAGCAGGAAGTAGGGGTCGCGCGCGAAGACCTGGAGCTGCACCAGCTCCCGCTCGGGGTCGACGTCGCGCGCGAAGCCGAACACCGTCTGCATGGTGGCGTCGACGTACGGCCCCATGCTGCCCGAGTCGTCCCACGAGAAGACCACGTTGCGCAGCGGCTCCCATGCGTGGACGAAGTAGCGACCGGGCTCGAGGAAGCCCTCGATCTCGATGCGCTCCGGTGCCACGCGCACGTCCGCGACGACCGGCGCGCCGTTCGCGTCGGTGAGCGAGTAGCGGTAGTCGACGGTCGGATCCCCCAGCAGCTCGAGTCGAGCGAAGTTGCTTGCGGCCGGCACCTCGAAGCTGAACCAGGCGTCGTACTCACCCACGAGCACGTGGGTAGCGATCGTCTCACCGGCGCTCAGCTGGGCGGCTCGATCGCGCGTGGCGTGGTCGCCACCGGACACGATGGCAGCGACGCTCGGTGGGTGCCGCCACTCGAAGGCGCCGTCGCGCGCGTAGTGCCCCCACTCGCCCAGCACCGAGCGGTACTCGGGCCCCTCGGGATGCTCGAGCAGGCCGATCCTGTCGGGCAACACGACGGTCGGCCGGTCCGCATCCGGGAAGTGCGCCTCGAAGCGGACGAATCGGGCCCAGCGTGGTGCTTCGAAGCGCCACTCCGACGTCTCGTCCGGGCGCCAGGTGCCCACCTCGGTCCAGGGGCCGATCGGGCTGTCGAGCGAGACCGACACGGTGACATCGGCGATGCGCTCACCGGACGCACCGGAGGCTCCCGGGTGCGCGGACCACGTCAGGCCGTCGAGGAGCGCGGCGCGGTTGTGGTGGAACGCGTGGACCCACCAGACCGTGTCCTGGCCGTGGTCGAGGCGGAACGTGGTGGGACTGCCGCGCTGGCTGACAGTGGTGAGCTCGTAGCTCGAGACGTGCGGCAGGGCAGCGGCGACGTGCCCACCGTGCTCGCGGAGGCCGAGGTCGACACGGTCTCCGAGCACACGTGCGCCGGGCTCCGCGATCACCTTGAACTGACCGAGCCCCGTGTTGCCGCGCGGGTTGCCGTCTTGGTTCGACAGCGCCACCAGGCGCACGTATCGCGCCGCGACGCCCTCCTCGAAGGCGAACGCCTGCTCGACGTCGGGCGAGCGCAGGCGGCCCTGGTACACGGTCGTGAAGCTGCTGCCGTCGAGCGAGGTCTGGATCTCGAAGTCACCGAGGCGCGCGAGGACGTCTGCGCTCGAGAGCGGATGGAGCAGCACGCCGACCACACGCGGCGTACCGTCCCCGGCGAGCCGCACCGTCGTGTGCTCGTCGACCCCCCCGAGCCAGCCACCAGCGGGCGGGGTGAGACCGTCGTAGAGCATGAACTCGCGGCGCGCACCGCTCGGCACGTCGGCGCCGAGGTTGGTCCAGGCCACGTTGATGCCCCCGAGCAGAGGCTGCGGGACGCCGAAGGCGTGCGCGCCGCCCACCAGTGGCGCGCCACAGACGGCCGTTGCGCTGGCCATGACGCTCGCCACCCCGCCATCGGCGGCGCGAACGGCGACCGTCAGGTCGACGGGAAGGTCGTCGCGGGCGACCGGATCGACCGAGCCTTCGAGCGCCACGCGTCGCGTGTCGCCGGCCGCCACCGAGACCGTCGCCTCGCGCGGCGTCAGGCGCCAACCGTGATCGGTCACGTGCGTGTCGAGGGTGAGCTCGAGCGGTCGGGCACCGTCGTTGCGGATCTCGAGTTCGAGGTCGAAGCGTTGGGCGTACGGGTGATACGCGGCGACGTCGCGCGTCCCGTGGAGCGACAGCGTCACAGGCGGCTCCTCGGGCCGCGGCTGCGCAGCGGGTCCGGCGTCGTCGAACGTGAAGCGCAGGTGCGCGTGTCCGCCGCCATCGAGGCGCACCAGGTACGGGCCGCCGGCCGGCAGCTCCGCGACGTAGATCCCGTCATCGCGCCGGCCGCTGAAGCGGGCGACGTTCGAACCGGTTGGGGTGTACGTGGAGAACGGGTGGACGCGCTCGGCACCTTCGACCACCTCGACCGTGAGGGTCGTCGGAGTGGGGAGCTCGGGCAAGCGAACGTAGGCTGTTCGTTCGAGCACGGCGCGGACCTCGTGGTGAGCGGGGAGCTCGCGCGCGCGCCAGAGCTCGCCATGTGGTCGCGGTAGGTCGTCGAGCGCGAACGGGTCGAGACGCTCGAGCAGGACCTGGTAGTACCCATCGACGCTCTCCGCCGCGCTCAGGGCGATGGAGTGATCGCCCGCCAGGAACCAGCGCTCGAGCACGAACGGTTCGCCCGGTTCCACGTCGATGCGTCCCCCGCCGTCGATGCGCACGACGAGCGCCAGGCCCTCGGGCGGCGTCGCGGTGAGCCGCACCGGTCCGTCCTCGCCCAGGTAGAAGCGGTAGACGTCGACGTCGCCCGGGTCGGCGAGCAGACCGACCCAGGGCTCGCCGGGCCGCAGCAGCGAGGCGGTGCGGGCGTCGTCGTTCGGCTCGCGCTCCATCTGGCCCTCGGGGCGCGGTCCCGTGGGTAGCGGGATCTCGACCGCGGCCGCGGCGGCGCTCTCGCGCGGCGCGGTCGGCGTGCCGAGCGACTGCGTCGCGCGCTCGACTGGGGTGGCCGCCGTCGCCTCGGACGGCGGCTCGTCGGCTGGTCCGAGGGGGATCAACCGCAGCGCGTACTCGCCGTCGCTGCCGCGCACCGAGAAGTGGTGCGGTCCGGGCAGCAGGTAGAGGTTCGACATCCGCACGCCGCGGTCACCCGACTCGGGCGTCCGTGTCTGTTGCGCTCGGCCCGACGCCGCCAGCAGGTTGAGCTGGTCGACCGTGGGCCCCAGCACCTGCACGCGCCACAGCTGCGGATCGCCCGCGATCTCGACACGCAGCACGTCGACGTTGCGGCCCTGGAAGCGACCGCGGACCGTCAGGTCGTCGCCCAGCTGCGTGGCCGTGGCGATGTGGTCGTTGGGCTCGTAGGCGAACCCGGGCTGCGGTGCGCCGCGGTCCTCGAGCCAGGCGCGAAACGCCTGACCGGCGTCGCCTCGCAGCGTTGCGCGCACCCGGACGGTGCCCGTCTGCGGGAGCAGGTCGACGAAGCGCACGCCATCGGCATCTGCAGCCTGGCAGGTCAGTTCGCCGGCCACGCGGACGCACACCTCGAGCGCGGTCGCGTCGGGCGCGTCGAGCACCAGATCGTGCACGCGTCCGGCGCCGGGCACGACCAGGTCGAACTCGACGGTGTGGCGGCCGTCGCTCGCCAACCGCGACGCGACGCAGGCGGTATCGCCGACGTCGACGGAGCGCTCGCTACCGAGCGCCGGGACGTCGACGCATTGCGCGGCGACCTGTCCGAGGGCGACGAGGACGAGCGACACGACGAGCCATCGAACGATGCGAGCGATCCGAGGGGCGCTCATCGCGGTGGACATGGTCCGTGCCTCCAGATCGTCTCGCTGCCGTAGCGCGCCACGCTCCAGCGGCGGGGATACACCGTTCACAGACCGAGCAGGGCGAGGAACGCTACCTCGTCGAGGTCTTCGGAGTACGCCTCGACCAGCGCTCGGTTCTCGGCCGGCACGGGCCGCGCGGGTGCGG
>SLSM01000044.1 GCA_007130445.1 Trueperaceae bacterium
AGATGTACTTCCTGCCCGACATCTACGTCCCCTGCGAGGTGTGCAAGGGGGCGCGCTACAACCGCGAGACGCTCGAGGTGAAGATCCGCGCCAAGTCGATCGCCGACGTGCTCGCGATGACGGTCGACGAGGGGCTCGAGTTCTTCGAGCACATCCCGACGGTGGCGCGCAAGCTGCAGCTGATGAAGGACGTCGGCCTCGGCTACATCCGCATCGGCCAGCCGTCGCCGACGCTGTCGGGCGGGGAGGCGCAGCGCGTGAAGCTGGCTTCTGAACTCGGCAAGCGCTCGACCGGCAAGACGCTCTACATCCTCGACGAGCCCACGACCGGTCTGCACTTCGAGGACACACGCAAGCTGCTCGACGTCTTGCACCGCCTGGTCGACGCGGGCAACACGCTGCTGGTGATCGAGCACAACCTCGACGTGATCAAGACCGCGGACTGGGTGGTCGACCTCGGCCCGGACGGCGGCGCCCGTGGCGGCACGCTGGTCGCCGAGGGCACGCCCGAGCACGTGGCCACCGTGGAGACGTCGTCGACCGGCCAGTACCTACGCCAGCTCGCGACGATCCGCGAGCGCCTGGAGCGGCTCCAGGTGGCGTGAGGCGGCGGTGTACCATGCGCTCGTGATCCGGACCGCCCCCGACCCGCAGCGCGTGATCGTCGGCACCTTCTTGGTCCTGGCGGCCGTGGTGTTCGCCGTCGCACCGATCCCGCTGCCGATGCGCAGCGCGGGCATCGTGCTGATGGCGTACCTCGCCTTCGGCGTGGGCGGCATGCCGTTCGCGTACCTGACGGCGCTGCTCGCGCCGCCCGTCGGGCTGATCGCGGGTGACGCGCAGTGGCTCGTGATGCTCCCGATCATCCTGAGCGGCAACCTGTTGGGCATGCTCGCGCTCGAGTTCGCATGGCGCTACCCGGCCCTGCTGCTGTCGCCGCTGCTGCTCGTGACGCCCGCGGCGTTCGTCCAAGTCGCGACGCAGCGCGAGCTGTTCGCCGTCGCGTTGCCGTGGGACGACGCCCGTGGCGCGTGGTTGACGCTCCATGCCCTCGTGGCGGTGCTGGGCGTGCTGAGCGCCTTCGTGATGGATCGCATGCGCGAGCGCCATGCAGCGGCTCTGGCCCCCGAGGCAGGCCAGCGCGCCAGCGGCCCGCGAGCGACGCCGGCGCGGCGCCGCGCCTGACGTGGGGCCGAGGGTACGCGGCCTCGCCGAAGCGGCGGCGAGCCACCCCGCCGGTGCCTTCGGCCTCGCCTTGTTGCGCCGCTACCGCGACAGCAACGTCGCGATGCTCGCGGCGGCGTTGGCGTACTACGCCGCCTTCTCGCTGGGACCGTTGCTGCTCCTGCTCGGTGGCTGGCTCGGCGTGGTGCTGCGCGGCCGACCGGAGCTCGCCGAGCCCTATCGTGAGGCGCTCGAGACCCTGGTCATCCAGGTCTTCCCACTGACCGACGACGCGGCGGTGCTCGTGCAGCAGAGCGTCGACTCCATCGTCCAGCAGCTGGGCGAGGGGGCGCTCTTGCGCACGGTCGCCTCGCTGCTCGTGTTGCTGTGGGCGGCGAGCAACTTCTTCGCGTCGCTCCAGTTGGCGTTCGAGCGGATCTTCGCCGTCGAGATCCAGCGGGGCTTCCTGCGCAACCGCCTGGTCGCGATCCTCCTCGTGTTGGGCGTCGCGGCGTTCGTGGCGGTCGAGGTCGTGGGGGCGACGATCGGCGACGCCGCGGGGCAGCTGTGGTCGGGCGCGACCGATCGGTTGGCAGCGTTCGGCGTGCTCCTACCGCAGTGGCGCCTGCCGGCGGCCTTCAGCCCGTTGCGCCTGGCCGTCGGCGTCGGCGTGCTCACGCTCGCGTTCCGCTGGCTCCCGCGGCAACACTCCGATTGGCTGAGCGCGCTCATCGCCGGCGTGTTCGGCGCAGTGGCGCTCGCTGCGCTGCGCCAGGCGTTGGTGATCGGCTTCAGCGTGGAGCGGATCAACCTCATCTACGGGGTGGTGACGGGTGTGGTGGTGCTGCTGCTGTGGCTCTACCTGGCGATGCTCGTGGTCCTGGTCGCCGCGACGTTGGCCGCCGAACTCGCCCGGCGACGCGCTAGCATGAGGTCGTGAGTCGGCCTCCAGGCGTTCCCCTCGTCCCGCACGGCCCGTGGCTCTATCGCCTCGGCTTCGCGCTCGGCAAGGCGCTCGTCAGCGTCGCCTTCGGCCTGCGCGTCGTCGACGTCGAGCACGTCCCGCTCGACGGCCCCTGCGTCATCGCGTCGAACCACGACTCCGGCTGGGATCCGCTCGTGGTCGGTGTGTCGATGCCGCGCTTCGTGCAGTACATGGCGAAGCGGGAGCTGTTCTCGAACCGCCTGGTGGTGTGGGCGTTGCACGGCGTCGGCACCTTCCCGGTGGATCGCGGCAAGAACGACATCGGCGCCGTCAAGGAGGCGCTCAGGCGCCTCCAGGCGGGCGGTGCCGTGGGCGTGTTCTTCGAGGGCACCCGCAAGGCCGAGGCGAAGGCCGCGATGGGTGGCGCCGCCTACCTGGCGCAGCGCAGCGGCGGCGCCCTGGTGCCGGCGGCCATCTGGCGTGAGGGGCGTCGCTTCCACGTCCGGTTCGGCGAGCCGCTGCGCGCCGTCGGCCGCTCACGCGACGAGACCGCCGAGTTGACCGCCGCGCTCACCGAGCGGGTGCGGGCGCTGCTGGGCGAGCGTGGCAGCGTCGGGCGACCGGTGTCTGCGGACGACGGCGCACACCACGGCTGAGTCCACGAACGCCGTTCAGGACGTCACCCGATGTGGGCACATGCCAGCGCACCTCGAGAAACGCCGTGGTGCACGCGCAACGCTTGTGGGAAACCCGATAAACGCCGTCGTGCACTTGCCTTGCGCATGGTCGCGTGCTAGATTGCCCGCAAGCAACATGCTGTTGAGGAGGAGTCTGATGGCGAAACTGAAGACCGTGTCCAAGGCCGATCTCGTCGACACCGTCGCCGATGCGACGGGGATGAAGAAGAAGGACGTCAAGGAAGTCGTCGACACGATGCTGTCGCAGGTGAGCAAGCACCTCGACGACGGCACCA
Source organism: Trueperaceae bacterium (assembly GCA_007130445.1). Classification (GTDB taxonomy): domain Bacteria; phylum Deinococcota; class Deinococci; order Deinococcales; family Trueperaceae; genus CSSed10-48. Next base: position 3,063 of record SLSM01000044.1, read on the forward strand.
AGGTGCAGTTGACGGGTTTCGGCACCTTCGAGGTCCGCAAGCGCAAGGCCCGCACGGGCGTCAAGCCGGGGACCACCGAGAAGATCAAGATCCCCGCGAGCAAGTACCCCGCATTCAAGCCTGGCAAGAGCCTCAAGGAGCAGGTCAAGAAGTAGCGCGCGACCGGTCTTCTGATCGCATCGCCCGACCCACACGTGGGCGGCCCCTCGGGGTCGCCCACGCCCCGTTGGTGTCGGCGGGGCCAGGGCGCCACACGCGCACGAAGCGGTGCGGCCGGTACACTGCCGCATCGTGAGCCTCCTCGACGTCATCGGTCCGGTCATGGTCGGACCCTCCTCCAGCCACACCGCGGGCGCGTGCCGCCTGGCCCTGCTCGCCCGACACGCGTTCGGGTACGAGCCCTCGCGGGCCCGCTTCGTGTTGCACGGTTCGTTCGCCAAGACGGCGCGCGGCCACGGCACCGACCTGGCGCTCGTCGCCGGGGCGCTCGGCGCCGCGCCCGACGATGCACGCATCCCCATGGCGTTCGCCGAGGCCGAACGCGCCGGTCTCGCCGTCTCGTTCGAGACGGCCGACCTCGGCGACGTGCATCCGAACTCCGTGCGCATCGAGGTGCACGGCCCAGACGCCGCAGGCGCCGAACGCACGCTGACGCTGCAGGGCTCGAGCCTCGGAGGTGGCATCGTGCGCGTGTTCGAGCTCGACGGATTCCGCATCGAGTTCAGCGGCGCCGCGCCGACGTTGCTGGTCCGACACGTCGACACGCCGGGCGTGATCGCGCGAGTCACACGCGTGATCGCCGACGACGAGGTCAACGTCGCGGCGCTCTACTGCGCACGCAAGCGCCGGGGCGGCGAGGCGATGATGGCGGTCGAGTGCGACCGGGCGATCACGCCCGTCGCCGCCGCGTACCTGCTCCACCTGAGCGCGATCACGTGGCTGCGCCAGGTACCGGCCGTGATGAGTGCGAGCAGCGACGGCAGCCACATCGCAAGCGCGACGGCGGAGGTCGTGCCGTGACGTTGGCCGATCTGGCCGCCGCCCGAGGACCTGCGAGCGCGGCCGTGCTGGCCGACCAGGGCCTGTCCGAGGGCGAGCGCACGGCGCTCCTGAACGGGATGCGCGGACGGCTCGGCGAGATGCGCGATTCGATCGCGAGGGGGCTCTCCAGCGATGCCAAGAGCCGCACCGGGATGGTCGGCTGGAACGCGAAGGGGTTGTGGGATGCGCCCGACGCGCTGTCGTCGCCGCTCCTGAAGCGCGTGCAGGCGTACGCCATGGCGGTGAACGAAGAGAACGCGCGCATGGGTCGGATCGTGGCGGCGCCGACCGCCGGCAGCGCCGGCACCGTCCCCGGTGCGCTCATCGGCGTGGGAGACCATCTCGACCTCGACGACGACGCGCTGCTGCTGCCGCTGGTGCTCGCCGCCGGCATCGGCGAGGTGATCTCGAAGACGATGTTCATCGCGGGTTCGACCGGGGGTTGTCAGGCGGAGATCGGCTCGAGCGCGGCGATGGCCGCGGCGGCCGTGACGGAGATGCTCGGTGGCGACGCCGAGGCGTCCGTGCACGCGGCGGCCATGGCGCTGATGAACACGATCGGCCTCGTGTGCGATCCGGTCGGCGGCTACGTCGAGGTGCCGTGCGTGTCGCGCAACGCCTTCTTCGCGGTGCACGCCGTGTCGAGCGCGCAGCTCGCCCTCGCCGGTCTGCGGTCGGTGATCCCGCCCGACGAGGTCGTGCAGGCGATGGCGTCGGTCGGTCGGATGCTGCCGCCGGAGCTGCGCGAGACGGGCGAGGGGGGCATCGCCGACACCCCGACGGGGCGTCGGATCGCGCTGGAGATGGCGCGCTAGTCGCGGTCGGCGACGACGGTCCACGACCGACACGCGCGCGAGTCCCCTTCGACACGATCGCGACGGGTACCTCGGTGGGTTCGGTGGGCTGGCCTACGGTCGCTCGTGAAAGATAGCTTATGCTTTTCTTCACGAGGGACATTCGTCCCGACTCCCCCCCCGCTTCATGCCTGGAGGCACCCCGTATGCCCACGCCCACACAACCGCACCACATCGTCGTCGTCGGCGCCGGCTTCGGCGGCCTCGCAGCGACCCGTGCACTCGCCCGCGCCGACGTCCGCATCACGGTCGTCGACCAGCGCAACACCCAGACCTTCCAACCCCTCCTCTACCAGGTGGCGACCACCACGCTGGCGGCCGACGACGTCGCCGCGGACGTGCGCGGGCTGCTGCGCCGGCAACGGAACGTCCGCGTCCGCATGGGCCGCGTCTCCGGCATCGACCTCGCTGGCAAGACGGTGCACCTCGACGACGGAGCCGACCTCACCTTCGACAGCCTGGTGCTCGCCGCCGGCACGGTCTCGAACGACTTCGGGATCAGCGGGGTCGAAGCGCACGGCTTCGCCCTCAAGAGCGTCGACGACGCGACCCTGTTGCGCAACCACGTCCTGCGCCAGATCGAGGAGGCCGCCGCCGCCCCGGGCCGGGCGAGCGCCGGGCGCCTCACGTTCGTGGTCGCCGGAGCGGGACCCACCGGCGTCGAGATGGCCGGCGCGCTGAGCGAACTGCTGAGCCACGCCCGCGCCGACGTGCCCGAGTTGGCCGACGTGCCCGCTCGCATCGTCCTCGTGGAACCGACGGGCACCGTGCTGCCCCCATACGCGCCGGCCACGCAGGCGTACACCGAGCGCGCCTTGCTCGAGCGCGGCGTCGAGCTGCGCCTGGACGCGTCGGTGCGCGCCGTCGATGCCGACTCCGTGACGCTGGACGACGGCGAGGTCATCGCCAGCCGCACCCTGGTGTGGGCCGGCGGCGTCCGTGCCCACCCACTCGCGGCGGCACTCGGGGTACCGCTGACGCGCGGGGCGCGCGTACCGGTCACCGACCAACTCCACCTCGCCTCGCATCCGGACGTGTTCGTGATCGGCGACATGGCGGGGCCGGCGGGAGACGGTGCCGCGCTGCCACAGGTGGCCCAGGTGGCCATCCAGATGGGTGCGCACACGGCCCGCGTGATCCGCGCCCGTCTGCGCGGGCGGACCGTGCCCGCGTTCCGCTACAGCGACCGGGGGCAGATGGCCATCATCGGCCGCGGCGCGGGCGTGGCCGAGCTCGCGCGCAGCATGGGCGGCGCTCGCATCCGAGGCCCGCTCGGCTGGCTCGCCTGGTTGGCGCTGCACCTCGTCTATCTCCCGGGTGCGCAGAACCGCGCGCAGGTGCTGGTGCGCTGGCTGACGGGCCTCGTGTCTCCGCGCGGCTCCGCGCGCTCGATCCTGGAGCCGAGTCGTGGCGTCGCGCGGGCCGACCTCCCGATCGACATCGCCGCGATCGACGCCGCGCACCGCCGGCGCCACGAAGGCTGGCACCGAGCGGCCTGAGCGGCCGCGGCGACACCCGCGCGGAGCGCTTCGGGTACATTCGCCCGGAGCGCTCCGCGCGCTCCATGGCATATGTTTTTTTCACGAGGGACCAAGGTCCCTTGACTGCGGCCACCAGCAGGGAGGTATGCGCATGACCACGGGCATGCAGCGACACCACGTCGTGATCGTCGGCGCCGGACACGGCGGCATCGAGGCCGCCAAGGCGCTCGGCAACAAGGCCGGCGTCGACGTCACCATCATCGACAAGAACAACTACCACACGTTCCAGGCGCTCCTGTACCAGGTCGCCACCGCGGGCCTCGAGGTCGGCGCCATCGCCCACCAGGTGCGCGGCATCGTCCGCCGTTACCCGAACGTCCGCTTCCGTCTCGGCCGCGTGATGTCGTTCGATCTCGACGCACGCCACGTGGCGCTCGAAGGTGGCGACACCATCCCCTACGACAGCCTGATCGTCGCGGCCGGCACGGTCTACGGCGACCTCGGCGTGCCCGGGGTGCGCGAACACGCCTTCGTGCTCAAGAGCCTGCGCGAATCGGTCGCGCTCCGCAGCCACATCCTGCACCAGTTCGAGCGCGCGGCACGCCACCCCGACCGCATCCCGGACGGTCGGCTCACGTTCGTCATCGCCGGCGCGGGCCCCACGGGGGTCGAGATGGCGGGCGCCCTCAGCGAGCTCTTCGCGGTCGCCGCCAAGGACTACCCCGAACTGGCAGCGCTCGAGAGCGGCCGGCCGAGCGTGGTCCTGCTCGAGGCGCTCGACGAGGTCCTGGCGGCGTACTCCGAGAAGACGCGGCGATACACCGCCGACGTCCTGCGCCGCCGCGGTGTGGAGCTGCGCCTCTCGACGCGGGTGAGCACGGTCGAGGCAGGCCACATCGAGCTCGACGACGGCACGCGCATCGCGACGCAGACCTTGATCTGGACGGCCGGCGTGCGCGCGCACCCGCTGGCCGAAGCGCTCGGCGTCGAGCTCATGGGGGCGTATCGCGTCCCGGTCACCGAGCAGGGCCACCTCGTCGACCGCCCGGAGGTGTTCGTCATCGGCGACATGTCCGGCATGCACGCACCGAACGGCGAGCCCTACCCGATGGTGGCCCAGGTCGCCATGCAGCAAGCCAAGCATGCGGCCAGGCTGCTGCAGGCTCGGCTCGCGGGCGCAGACGCCACGGCCCCCTTCCGCTACCAGGACCGCGGCATGATGGCGATCATCGGTCGCGGCGCGGGCGTCGCCGAGCTGTCGCCGCGCCTCGGCGGCATGCGCTTCACCGGCTTCATCGGCTGGCTGGCCTGGTTGTTCATCCACCTGATCTACCTGCCCGGGCACCAGAACCGCATCAGCGCGTTCTTCTCCTGGGTGTTCAACTTCTTCACCTTCGATCGCGCCGCCCGGTTGCAGCTCGACAAACCCGAGGACACGGCGCACATCCGCCGCACCAGCGGTAGCATGCCCAGATGACCCACCTCCCACGTGGCTTCGACCAGGCCTCGCTCGACGCGGCCCTCGGCGTCGCGATCGACGCAGCCGACGCAGCCGAGCGAATCCACCGTGCCCATCAGGGCGGCGGGATCGCCACACGGTCGAAGTCGACCGAGGTCGATCTCGTCACCGAAGCGGACACCCGTTCCGAGGCGGCGATACGCGACATCATCGCGGCGCACTACCCCGACCACGCCGTCCTCGGCGAAGAGGCGGGACAAGACGTCGACGCGCGCTGCCGCTGGGTCGTGGACCCCCTCGACGGGACCGTCAACTACGCGCACGGCTTCCCCTTCTACTGCGTCTCGCTGGCGCTCGAGATCGACGGCGAGGTGGTGCTCGGGGTCGTCAAGGACACCGCCCACGGTGAGCGCTTCACGGCCGTACGCGGCCGCGGCGCGTACCTGGACGGGCGCCGCCTGACGGTCACCGACACGACCGAACTGCGCTCCGCGATGGTCTCCACGGGCTTCGCCTACGACCCCGACGTCGCCCAGGCCAACGTCGCCGCGTTCGAGCGGGCGCTGCCACGCACCCGGGCGCTACGACGCGCGGGCGCTGCCGCGCTCGACATCTGCTACGTGGCCGCCGGCCGCGTCGACGCCTTCTGGGAGTTGCGCCTCAACGCCTGGGACGTCGCCGCCGCCTTGCTGATCGTCCGCGAGGCCGGCGGCACGGTCACGGCCGGCGACGGCTCCCCGTACCGCTGGGACGCCGACGCCTTCGTCGCCAGCAACGGAGCGCTCCACGCTCGCCTGCTCTCGGTGTTGCAGCTCGGCGACGCCTTGGCCTGAAGGATCAGACGCTCGCCGGCCGACGCACGGGCGCGGCGACCGGAACCTCGGCGAGTCGCACGCCGACCTGTTCGAGCGCCGCCTCGCTGATCGCCCACAGACGCTCCTGCGCAGCCTCGTCACGCGCCTTCGGAGCGGGCGCGCGCACGCGGCGATCGACCACGTAGGCACCGTGCTCGGCCAGCGGGTGGGGCTCTGTCGCGAGCCACACGATCGTGTCCGCGCCGCGCTCGGGTGTCCGGCCGAACAGCCGCTGGGCGCCACGCACGGCGGTGCCCATGAACCCGTCGACGTGGCCGAACGCCGTCGCGACGAAGCCAGGGTGCATGGCGTACGCGCGCACGACGTCGGCGTCGACGCGTCGCGCCAACGCCAGCGTGAAGAGTTGATTGCAGAGCTTCGACCACGCGTACGCGCCCCAGCCATTGTAGCGGCGCTCGGAGTGCGGATCGTCGAGCTGGAGGCGTGCGCCGAGGGCCGCGTTCGACGACACCGTGATCACGCGCCCACGCGACCTGCCGAGCAGCGGCAGCAGCGGCAGCGTCAACGCGAAGGGGCCGAGGTGGTTGAGGGCGAACGTCAGCTCGAAACCGTCCTCGGTGCGCACGTGCCGGTTCACGAAGGCCCCAGCGTTGTTCACCAGCACGTCCAGCCGCCCGAAGCGCGCCTCGAAAGCCTGCGCCAACGCGGCGGCGTCGTGGGGCCGTGAGAGGTCGACAGGCATGAAGCGGACCTCGCCCCCGGTCTCGTGCGCCAACCGCTCCGCCACCTCCGCGCCCGCGCCTTCGGCGCGCGACGCGCAGACGACCGTGACACCGCGAACGGCGAGCTCGCGGGCCGCGGCCAGGCCGATGCCGGAACTGGCGCCCGTGACGAGGGCGACCGGGTTCGTGGATGGTTCCTCGTGATACATGGTGCGAGCGTACGGTGCGCCCCCACGGCGTTCCGTCACCTGGAGCGCCTTCGCGGCTGCGTCAGAAGTCGTCGGGGAACTCCAGCACGCGGTCGCGTGGACGCTTCGGTGCCGCGTCCTCGTCGAGCTCGTCGGCGGTGGGCAGAGGCCGGTCGCGGCTGGGCGAGCGCCCGCTGGACGACGCGAGCGGCGCCGGCACGGTGCGGTCGTCGGCCGGCACGACGACGGGCG
>SLSM01000408.1 GCA_007130445.1 Trueperaceae bacterium
CGCTCGCCGTGGCGCTCGACGTCCGCGACGCGGACGCGGCCGCTCGGTCCGCTCCCCTCGACCTGTTCGATCGGCACGCCGAGCTCGCGCGCCAGCCGGCGCGCGGCCGGGACGGCGACGACGCGTCCGAACGGTCCGCGTTGGGCAGGGGCCGCGGCACGTGCAGCCGCCGGCGCCGCACGCTCGCCGCCGCCCCCCTCCGAGGCCTGGCGACGCCGCACCTGCATCATCGGCTCCACGGCCGTGCTGGTGTCCGCCCGGAACAGGCTGCGCTCGTCGCCCCGGTCCTCCTCGTCGGCGCCCTCGTCGCCCGGTTGGTCGCCCTGAGCGGGGGCCGCATCGGACGCCGCATCGTCGATGCGACCCAACACGGCACCGACCGCCACCACGTCGCCGACCGCGGCGACCTGATCGACGAGCACGCCGCCGAACGGCGACGGCAGCTCGACGGTCACCTTGTCGGTCATGACCTCGACCAGCGGCTCGTCGGCATCGACGTACGCGCCGACCTCCACCAACCACGCGGTGACCTCGCCCTCGACGACCGACTCGGCCAGTTCGGGCAACACGACGTCCTTGGGCATCACGCCTCCTGCGCGGCGCCCCATCGAAGGGGCGGCGTTCACCTTCAGTAGTCCAGCACCTGCTGCACGGCGTGCAGGATGCGGTTCGGCCCGGGCAGGTAGACCCGGTCCTGGGCGTACGGGTAGGGCGTGTCGAAGCCGGACACACGCAGCGGCGGTGCCTCGAGCATGTCGAGGACCTCCTCGGCGATCGTCGCGGCCACCTCGCTGATCATGCTCGCGCTGTGTGTCGCCTCGGACACCAGCACCACGCGCCCGACCGCGGCGACGCGCTCGAGCACCAGTCGCTCGTCCCACGGCATCAACCAGCGCAGGTCGATCACGTCCGCCGCGATCCCCTGCTCGGAGAGCGTGTCGGCGGCCTTGAGCGTCTCGCCCATGCTGGCGCCGTAGCTGATCAGCACCACGTCGTCGCCCTCGCGCCGACGCACCCCGCTGCCGCTGGGCAGCGTGAAGTCGACGTCGTCGCTCACGTCCTCCTTCACCGCCCGATAGAGCCGCTTCGGCTCCAGGAACACGACCGGGTCGTCGCCGCGGATCGCCGTCTTCAGGCACCCCTTCGCGTCGCTGGGCGTCGACGGGTAGACCACCTGCAGCCCCGGCGTGTGCACGAAGTGCGCCTCGGGGTTCTGCGAGTGGTGGTGACCGCCCTTCACGCCACCGCCGGCCGGCATGCGCACCACCATCGGCGCCGTGAACGCGCCACCCGAGCGGTAGCGCAACTTGGCGGCCTGCGAGACGAGCTGGTCGAAGCCGGGGTAGACGTAGTCGGAGAACTGGATCTCGGCGACGGGCCGGCGGCCGTGGACCGACATGCCGATCGCGGCGCCGATGATGGCCGCCTCGGACAGCGGCGTGTCGATCACGCGGTCGGGACCGAACGTGTCGTAGAGGTGCTCGGTGGCGAGGAAGACGCCGCCGCGCTTGCCGACGTCCTCGCCGAGCACGACGACGCGCTCGTCGCGCCGCATCTCCTCCATCAGCGTGCGGGCGATCGTCTGGACGTAGTTCTGGACGGCCATCAGCCCTCGACGTCCTCGCCGGCGGCGCGCCGGGCGGCGCGGAAGCGCTCGCGCTGACGCTCGAGCTGCGGCGTCGGCCGCGACAGCACGTCGTCGAACATCCACTCGACGGGCACGGGCCCGGCATCGTCGGACGCCTTGACCGCGACGTCGATCTCCGCCTTCAGGGCCGCGCGGAGCTCGTCCTCGCGCGCGTCGCTCCACACCTCCCTGGCCTCCAGGAAGCGCCGATAGCGCGGGATGGGGTCGCGCTCGCGCCATGCGGCCACCTCTTCGCCCGATCGGTAGACGCTGTCGTCGTCGGCGGTGCTGTGCGGGCCGTAGCGGTAGACGGTCAGCTCGACCAGCGCCGGGCCGAGCCCGTCGCGGGCGGCCGCCATCACGTCGCGCATCACCAGGTACGAGGCGAGCACGTCCATACCGTCGACGAGGTAGCCGGGCATGCCGTACGCGTGCGCCTTGGCGGCCACGTTCGGGCTGCCGGTCTGGTGCTGCAGATCGACACTGATGGCGTAGCGGTTGTTCTCGCAAGCGAACACGATCGGCGCGCCCTGTGCGCTGGCGAAGTTGACGCCGGCGTGCCAATCGCCCTCGCTGGTCGCGCCGTCGCCGAAGGTGCAGACGGTGGCGTCGCCCGCCCCGGCGAGCTTCTGCGCGATGGCGGTGCCGACGGCCACGGGGACGTGCGAGGCGATGGGCGAGGCGACCGTGAACATGTTGAGCGCGCGGCTGCCGGGGTGGGCCGGCATCTGCCGTGCCCGCGCGGGATCGGCCCGAGTGCCCATCATCTGCCCGAGCATCTCCTCGAGGGGCCACCCGAGCGCCAACGCCAAGGCCGTGTCGCGGTAGTACGGGAAGACCCAGTCGCGGCCCACACGCAGGGCCGCGGCGATGCCGACCTGGGCGGCCTCGTGCCCGCTCGAGGGCGCCACGAAACTGCTCTTGCCGAGGCGTTGCAGGCGCACCAGGCGCTCGTCGACCATGCGGCCGAGCACCATGTGGCGGTACAGGCCGATCAGGGTGTCGTCGTCGAGATCGCACGAGAACGGCGCCACCCAGGCACCGCCTTCGTCGATCAGACGGATGGGTTCTTCGCTGAAAGGTTGGAAGCGTTGTGCGTCCGTGATCACCTCTCGCCTCCCTCCGCGCTCGTTCGTGCCGACGTTGGGAGCATAGCAGACCGTTCGCGGCGCGCCGGTCGCGATGCGCCGCGGCGCTACACTGGCGGCATGGACCGACGTCACCTGCTCGCGTACGGCCTGATCGCCTTCGGCGTGCTTGCACTCCTGGCGCGCGCCTCGGGGGGCACCGGATGGCTCTGGCTCGGGGTCGTCGCCGCCGTGGCGCTCACGGCGTACGTCAACACCCGCACCTACGGCTTCCTGCTCCTCGGCGGCGTGCTGGCCGGCAGCGCGCTGGGCATCCTCCTCACCGATCTGTTCGCGTGCGACGGCGTCTTCCTGGTCAGCCTCGGGGTTGGTCTGCTCGCCGTCGACCGCGTCCATCCACTGCAGCAACGCTGGGTGACGTACCTGGGCGCGGTGCTCGCCGCACTCGGCCTGCTGGCCGGGTTGATCGACTCTGGCGTGCTCGGGTCGACGTGGCTCCCGCTCGCCTTGATCGCGCTCGGCGTGGCGCTGCTGTGGCGCGACCGCGGCGCTGACGGGCGCTTCCCGCCGCCGCAGCGCTCCGTCCCGGCGCCGCCGCCCGTGCCGCCGCCGACCGATGTCGTGCAGGACGACGCCGAGCAGAGCGAGACGCACGGCGAGAGCGACACGCGCTAAACTAGCCGGACTCTCGACCGCGCCGCCCCCCGAGGGTGGACGCGGTCGTTCTCGCCCGGAGTGGTCCGGGCAGGCGTACGGCCCCGTCCTCGCGCCTCCGTATGAACGGAGGTGGCCCCTGGAGGCAGCATGGAACCGACGATCCACCGTGGGCTCGCTGGCGTCTACTTCGACACGAGCCACATCTGCCACATCGACGGCGAGCGCGGCGAGCTCATCTACCGCGGGTACGACATCAGCGAGCTGACCGACGCCAGCTACGAGGAGGTCGTGTACCTGCTATGGCGGGGCGAGCTCCCCACGCGCGACGAACTGACCGCGTTCCGCCACGAGCTCGCCCCACTGTTCGCCATCCCAGACGGCGTGATCGAGGCGCTGCGCAACCTGCCGAAGGACACCGATCCGATGCACGCGCTGCGCAGCGCCGTCTCGCTCCTCGCCGCCTACGACGAGGATCCCGACGGCGTCGACGACGCCAACGTCCGGCGGATCGGCGCGGCGCTGCTGGTGCGCTTCCCGGCGCTGGTCGCTACCTTCGAGCGGCTGCGTCGCGACCTCCCGCCGGTGACGCCCGACCCCGAGTTGACGATCGCCGGCAACTTCCTCTACATGCTCACCGGCGAGGCGCCGAGCGAAGCGGCGACGCGCGTGATGGACGTGGCGCTGGTGCTGCACGCCGAGCACGGCAGCAACGCCAGCACCTTCGTGGCGCGCTCGACCGCCAGCAGCCTCACCGACGCCTACAGCGCGATCACCGCCGCGGTGGGCTCGCTGAAGGGACCGTTGCACGGCGGCGCGAACGCGGCCGTGATGAAGGCGCTGGAGTCGATCGGCAGCGTCGATGCGGTCGAGCAATACGTGCTCGACACGCTCGCCGAGCCGAAGGCGCGCGTGATGGGCTTCGGTCACCGCGTCTACCGCGTGCTCGACCCGCGCGCCGCCATCTTGCGCGGGGTGTCGGAGCGGCTGGCCGAGGAGTCGGGCGACAGCCGGTGGTTCGAGATGTCGCTGGAGATGGAGCGCGTGATGGACCGCGAGATGGAGAAGAAGGGGCGCCAGGTCAAGCCCAACGTCGACTTCTTCTCGGCCAGCGTCTATCGCATGCTCGGCTTCCCCAGCGACCAGTACACGCCGATCTTCGCCGTGGCCCGGATCAGCGGCTGGATGGCGCACCTGTACGAGCAGTACGCCGACAACAGCCTGACCCGGCCGCGGATCCACTACCTGGGCGAGACCGGCAAGCGCTTCGTCCCCATCGACGAGCGCGGCTGAGCGCGGCCGGTCGCGGCCGCAGCGCCGGGGCTAGCGCCGAAGTGCACGCTCCAGGAAGCCGGCCAACGTCGCCTCGTAGCGCTCTGGGTCGACGTTCCAGGCCTCGACGTGACCGCCGACCTCGAGTCGGCGGTACGTGAGCAGGTCGTCCGGAACCGCCGCCGCGAACGCGTCGACCAGGCTGATCGGGATGGTGTCGTCCGCGGTGGTGGCATGCAGCAGGAGCGGCACGTCGAGCGTGTGCGCCCGCCGACGCAGGTCGAGCGCGCCCAGTGGCGCGCCGATGCGCCGCGAAGCCAACGCGATGCCGGCGCGCGCGAACGGCGCAGGGACTCCCGCTCGGCGCGCGCCGTGGGCGATCACCTCGGCCGGGTCGATCAACGGGGCGTCCATGCTCAGGCCGAGCAGGTCGGGGCCGTCCGCGGGCCAGCGCTCGCGGGCCAGCATCGCCACCGCACCGCCCATCGAGTACGTGACGAGGACGACGCGACGCACGCCGCGCTCGCGCAGCCACGAGAGCGCTGCGACCAGGTCGTCGGCCTCGCTCGCACCGTAGTGGAAGAGGCCGTCGGGGCTCGGGTCGCTGCGATCGTGGTTGCGGTAGCTGGTCACGAGGACGGACGCGCCCGACGCGACGGCGGTCGGTAGGGCGCGCAGCGCCTCGCTCCGGTCGCCCCGCCGCCGGCCGTGCACCATCACCACTGCGGCGTCGCTCTCGGCCGGGAGCCACCAGGCGGCGATCCCGCCAACGGGCCCGGCGATGCGGACGTCCTCGAAGGCCACGCCGAGATCGGCCAGCGGGTCGCGACGATGGAGCGTGACGTCGAGGCGCGCGTCGGCGCCCGCGCGCGGCGTGTCGCCGTGGAGCACCGTCAGCCGGCGCTCCACGCTCGCGTCGTCGCGCGAGCGCACCGGTCCGAGCAGGCCGTGCGCGATGCCGCCGGCGTCGTCCCACATCAGCCCGTAGCTGCCCTCGGCGTCGACGCGCGCGAACTGCCGCACCACAGCGTCGTGGGCGTCGCCGCCGGCCAGCGGCAGCCGGACGTCGACCACGGGCCGACCGTCGGCGTCGACCCCGGCGGCGCGCACGTCGAGCACCGTGACCTCCGGCTGGAGGCCGTAGGGGGCGGGCACCAGCGCGCCGCGCGCCACCTGGTCGGCGACGAACCACGTCGCGGCCGCGAGCCCCAGCACGAGCAACGCGAGCGACCACCACAGGACCAGCATCCGGCGCGCTCGGCCGCCCTGGCGACCGCTCAGGTGTCCCAGCGCACGGCGCCGTACGTGTCGGAGCGCTTCGGGCTCGTGGAGAACATCGCCACCGGCACGCCGGTCGCCTCCTCCATCAGGTCGAGGTAGTCGAGCACCTGATGCGGGAGGGCGTCGCGGGTGCCCAGCCCGGTGAGGTCACCCCAGCCGGGCAGCGTGGCGTAGACCGGCCCGCCACCGCCGTCGACGTCGATGCAGACGCGCACCTCGTCGAGACCCGCGAGGACGTCGAGCTTCGTGACGACCAGGCCGTCGAAGCCGTTGATCGCCGCGGCGTAGCGGAGCTGGGGCAGGTCGAGCCACCCGACGCGCCGCGGGCGCCCGGTGGTGGTGCCGAACTCGTCCCACTGGTTCTCGCCGGTCCCCCGCAGCCGCGTGGCCAGCTCGCCCTGCAGTTCGGTGCGGAAGGGACCGTGCCCGACGCGCGTGGTGAAGGCCTTGACGACCCCGTACACGCCGTGGAGCGCCTTGTGCGAGACGCCGGCGCCCACGAGGATGCCGCCGATGGTGGGGTGCGAGCTCGTGACGTACGGATAGGTGCCGTAGGCGAGGTCGAGCATCGTCCCCTGCCCACCCTCGAACAGCACCCGCTGGTGCGCACCGAGCGCGTCGCGAACGAGCGCCCCGGCGTCACCGACCATGGGACGCACGTACTCACGCACGTCGGCCAGCGCCTCGAACGCGACGTCGACGCTCGTCCAGCCCACGCGCGCGGTGGAGTTCGGCTTCCCCTCGATCAACCGCTCCAGGCCCAGGCGCAGCCGCCCGTCGTCGATCAGGTCGCCGAAGCGGATGCCGAGGCGGCGCGCCTTGTCGGAGTAGGCCGGGCCGATGCCGCGACCGGTGGTGCCGACGAAGCCGCCGCCCTCGTCGTTCTTCTTGTGATGCGGCAACACGGCGTGCGCCTCGCTGGAGATGACGATGCGGCCCGGGTCGCGGCGCGCGCGTAGGCCCTCGAGCTCCTCGCGCAGCGACCAGGGGTCGATGACCATGCCGCCGCCGAGCACCGACACGGGCCGGTCGTGCAGCGTGCCGCACGGCAGGTGGTGGAGCTTGTACACCTCGTCATCGACCACGACCGTGTGACCGGCGTTGGCCCCACCCGAGAAGCGCACGACCAGATCGGCCTCCGCGCCGAGCGCGTCGACGACCTTTCCCTTGCCTTCGTCGCCCCATTGGGCGCCGATGATGGCGATGCCGGGCATGCCGACCTCCTCAGCTGGGCGCGGCAACTGCCGCGCGCCACGGCGCAGTATGCCACGCACCGGGCTAGCATGCCGACGTGGCAGACGCGCTGGACGTCGGAGCGGTGGTGGTTGGCGCGCGGGGAGCGGAGCGGCTCGCGGCTGGGCACCCCTGGGTGTACCGCTCCGACGTGCGGCGCCACGCAGCGCGGCCCGGCTTCGCCCCCGTGCACGCCGAGAACGGTCGCCCGCTCGGCTGGGCCGCGGTGCACCCCGGCTCGCAGATCGCCGTGCGGCTGCTGCACCGCGGCGCGGCGGCCGTGGACGAGGCGCTCCTGCTGGGCCTCCTCGATGCGGCGCTGGCGCGGCGCGAGGTTTTGGCGCGCGACCCCGACGCGGGCCTCGAGGGCGCCACCGGGTACCGGCTCGTCCACGCCGAGGCCGACGGGCTGCCCGGTCTGATCGTCGACCGGCTCGGGCCGGTGCTGGCGGTCCAGAACGGCTGCGCGGCGCTGGAGCCGCACCTGGACGCCATCGTCGCCCGGCTGCTGGAGCGCCTCGCACCCGCGGGGGTGGTGGGCCGCTTCGACGCGGCGGCACGCGAGCGCGAGGGCCTGACGCGCGAGGTGCGCGTGCTGGCCGGGCACGTCCCGGACGTGGTGGACGTGAGCGACGGCCGGCTGACGTGGCCGTTGCACCCGCTGGCCGGGCAGAAGACCGGCACCTTCCTGGACCAGCGCCTGAACCACCGCCGCCTGGCGCGCCACGCGCGCGGCGCGGCGCTCGACGTGTGCTCGTACCACGGCGGCTTCGGCCTCCACCTGTTGGCGGCGGGGGCGGAGCGCGTCGAACTCGTGGACGCCTCGGCCTCGGCCCTCGAGGGGGCGGCGGTCGCCGCGGCGCGCAACGGCCTGCCCCAGGCGCAGCTCACGCGCGCAGACGCGTTCGAGCGGCTGCGCGAGCTCGACCGGGCCGGGGCGTCGTTCGACGTGATCGCGCTCGACCCGCCGGCGCTGGCGAAGCGAGCGCGCGACGTGCCGCGCGCGCTCGCGGGCTACAAGGAGCTCAACCTGCGCGCTCTGCGGCTGCTGGCCCCGCTCGGCGTGCTCGGGACCGCCACGTGCAGCGCCCACGTCCAGGAGGCGGAGTTCATGAACGTGCTGGCCGACGCGGCGGCGGACGCGGGCCGCACCGTGCACGTGCTGGGGCGCTTCGGCGCCGCGCCCGACCACCCGGAGCGACTCGGCTTCCCGGAGAGCGCCTACCTGAGCTTCGTGCTGCTTCGCGCCCTGTGACCGTCGGGCCGCGCGGCTCGGGCGCTCGCGGGTGTGGTCGGCACGCGGGAAGCGGCCGCGGCGGGCGGTTGTAGGATGCGCGCACCATGACGAACCCTCGCCCGCTCGTGCTCGTGACGACCGCCTCCAACGCGCGCGACGTCGGCCTGCGTCGCAAGGACGCCGTCACCGGCGTCAACTACAACGATGCGCTGCACGCCGAGGGGCTGCTGCCGGTGATGGCGGCGAACCTGTCCGCGGCCGCGGCGGCCGACCTGATCGAGCGCGTGGACGGCGTCGTGTTCTCCGGCGGCGCGGACCTCGACCCGGCGCTGTTCGGTCGCTCGCCCGAGGCGGGGCTGGGGCTGGTCGATCCGGTGCGCGACGCGTTCGAGGTGGCGCTGTACCGCGCCGCACGTGCGCGCGGGCTGCCGATCCTCGGCATCTGCCGCGGCATCCAGGTGGTCAACGTGGCGGAGGGCGGCACGCTGCACCAGCACCTCCCCGCTGTCGAGGGGACGATCCAACACGAGCAGCGCAACATCGACTACCCCCCCTTCCACGCGCTGCGGCTCGAGCCCGGTTCGATCGCCGCGACGGCGGCGGGCACGGAGCTCGTCACCGTCAACTCGGCCCACCACCAGGGCATCAAGGACCTGGCGCCCACGCTGCGCGCGACCGCCTACGCCGATGACGGCCTGATCGAGGTGGTCGAGGCGCAGGACGCGCCGTGGCTGCTGGCCGTCCAGTGGCACCCGGAGATGAACTACGCGCTCTACCCGGACCAGCGTTGGCCGTTCCGTGCCTTCGCGCAGGCGTTGCTCGCGCGCCATTGAAGCGTGGTACCGTCCGCGCCATGCACGCTCAAAGGCACGGTCGAAGGGTGGGAGCCAGCACGGCGATGCGCGACACGCGGCGATATCCGCGGGTCCGCCTCCGTGCGCGCCCCCGCGCCGGCTTCACAGCCGGCGCCTAGCCGGTCCCGGGCCCGGCGAGGCGGCGCGCAGCGCCGCCCGAACCCACACCCACACAGGAGTCACCCATGGTCATCGTCATGCAGAAGGGCGCCGCGCCCGAGGCGCGCGAGCGCGTCCTGAACGAGGTCGTCAAGCTCGGCTTCACCCCCCACGTGTCCGAGGGCGAGAGCCGCACGCTGATCGGCGCCATCGGCCCGGCGCCCAACGAAGAGCTGCGCGAGCACCTGCGCGCGCTGCCGGGCGTCGAGACGGTCGTGCGCATCACCAAGCCGTACAAGCTCGCGAACCGGTCAGATCTCCTGCTGGGGCGCCAACTCCTCCGGCCAGGCATCTCCCCCCGACGGACACTTCACCGCACTCGCCGCCGGCAGCCTCCACACCTGCGCCCTTCAAC
>SLSM01000035.1 GCA_007130445.1 Trueperaceae bacterium
CGGTGAGGTGCGTTTGGGGCAGGGGAAGGAGAAGGCGGCGGAGTTCGTGGGGCAGGATCCGGCGTTGATGCGGGAGGTGCGGGAGCGGGTGTTGGCGGCGTTGGGTGACGCCGCGCCGCGCGCTGCGGCACAGGGCGCCGAGCTCGCCGGCAGCGAGGACGCGGCATGACTGGCCTCGCCTGGGTCCTGATCATCGTCGCCCTCGCCGCCGGCCTCGGCACGGGCCTGGTCATCCGCCAGCGCCGCGACGCCGTCGGCAGGGAAGCCGCCGAACGTGAAGCCGCAGCGCTGCGCGCGGCGGCCGAGCGCGACGCCAAGCACCTGACGGAGACCGCGCACGCAGAGGCGAGAGCGCTGCTGAGCAGCGAGCGGCAACGCATCGCCGACGACGAGCGCCGCGCGCGGGCGCTGCTCGACGAGGACCTCGCACGCGCCCGGGCGCTCGTCGAGCAGGAGATCGAGCGCTCGCGCGGCGATCTCGAGCGCGACCGCGAGTCGCTGCGCGAGGCGCGCGAGGAGATGCGGCGCGACCGCGAGAAGATCGAACAGATCGAGGAGCGCCTCACGCGACGCGGTGAGCAGCAAGACGCGCGAGCCCTGCGCCTCGACGACCAAGAGGAGAAGCTCGACCAGCGTGCCGAGCACCTCAAGGAGACCGAGGCCGGCCTGAACGAGCGGGCGGCGTCGGTCGAGCGGCAGCTGTACGAAGTCGCTCAGCTCAGCCGCGAGCAGGCCAGCGAGATGGTGTTCGAGCGCCTGGAGCGCGAACTGGAGCGCGAGAAGGCCGTGCGGGTGCGCGCGGCCATCGATCAGGCCGACGCCGAGTCACGGCGCAAGGCCCAGTCGATCGTGGCGCAGGCGATCCAGCGCTCTGCTTCGGAGGTCTCCGCCGCCATCAGCGTGTCGGTGGTCCCCATCCCCAGCGACGGGATGAAGGGTCGCATCATCGGTCGCGAGGGGCGCAACATCCGGGCCTTCGAGGCGCTGACGGGCGTCGATCTCATCATCGACGACACGCCGGAGGCGGTGCTGCTCTCGTCGTTCAACCCCATCCGCCGCGAGGTCGCCAAGCTGGCGCTCTCCGAGCTCGTCTCCGACGGCCGCATCCACCCTGCGCGCATCGAAGAGGTCGTGCAGAAGGCGCAGCAGGACATGCAGACCTACATCCGCGAGAAGGGCGAGGAGGCCGCGCTCGAGGCCAACGTCGTCGGGCTCAAGCCAGGCCTGATCCAGTTGCTCGGCCGCATGCACTTCCGCACGAGCTACGGCCAGAACATCCTCACGCACTCGGTACAGGTCGCGCATCTGACGGGCATCATCGCCTCGGAGCTCGGCATCGAAGAGGCCCTGGCCCGACGCGCCGGGCTGCTGCACGACATCGGCAAGTCGATCGACCGGGAGATCGAGGGCACCCACACCGAGATCGGCGCCAACCTCGGTCGCCGTTTCGGCGAACCCAGCGAGGTGATCGACGCGATCGCCAACCACCACGACCTCGACCAGGCGGACACGCTCTTCCCCGTCCTCGTGAACGCCGCCGACGCCGTCTCGGCCGCCCGGCCCGGCGCGCGGCGCGAGTCGCTCGAGCACTACCTCAAGCGGCTCGAGGGTCTCGAGTCGATCGCCTCGAGCTTCCCCGGCGTCGAGAAGGCGTACGCCATCCAGGCGGGTCGCGAGATCCGCATCATCGTCGAGCCGGAACGCATCGACGACGCCTCCGCCGTCTTGCTCGCACGCGACGTCGCGAACCGGATCGAGCAGGACATGGAGTACCCAGGGCAGGTCCAGGTGACGGTGGTCCGCGAGTCGCGCGCCGTGGAGTACGCCCGCTGAGCCGTGTCGCCGCGCGCGGCCCGGGGCCTGGGGTAGACTCTGACGGGCCGCGCACGGCACCGCTCGAGGCGGTACGAGGCGCGTGCAGGGCCTGCCCCGAGAGGTGACGATGACGACCGCAGCAAGCGCCCGAGGTGCATCGTGAGGGCCGGCGACGACATCAAACTGTTCGCCGGGAGCGCGACCCCGGCGTTGGCGACGGCGGTCGCGAAGCACCTGGGCCTGAGCCTGGCCAAGTGCGACGTCGCGCAGTTCCCCGACGGCGAGACCAGGATCGGCATCGGCGAGTCGGTGCGCGGCGCGGATTGCTTCGTGATCCAGAGCACGTGCGCGCCCGTGAACCACAACCTGATGGAGCTGCTCGTCATGTGCGACGCGCTCCGCCGTGCCTCGGCCTGGCGCGTCAACGCCGTGATCCCCTACTTCGGCTACGCCCGTCAGGACAAGAAGGTCCAGGCGCGTGAGCCCATCACCGCGAAGCTGGTCGCCAATCTGCTCGAGACGGTCGGCGTCGACCGCGTGATCACGATCGATCTCCACGCCGGTCAGATTCAGGGCTTCTTCGACGTGCCGGTCGACCACCTCACCGCGCTCGACATCCTCGGCAATCACCTGCGCGGCACCGGCATCGACGGGAGCGTCGTCGTCTCCCCCGACGTCGGGCGCGCCACCGAGGCTCGGCGTCTGGCCAACTACCTCGGGTTGCCGCTGGCGATGCTCTACAAGCGCCGCACCAGCCCGACCGAGACGTCCGTCACGCACGTGATCGGCGAGGTCGAGGGGCTGCGGCCCCTCATGATCGACGACATGATCTCGACGGCCGGCACCATGCGCCGTGGCATCGACGCGCTGCTGCGACTCGGCGCCCTGCCGCACGTGAGGGTCGCCGCCACCCACCCCGTGTTCACGCCGCCCGCCCTCGACCGGCTCACGCACGAGGCCATCGAGCAGGTGATCGTGACGGACACGATCCCCTTCCACGGTCAACACGAGCGCGTCCACGTGCTGTCGGTGGCGCCGCTGCTCGCGAAGGCGATCTACAACGTCCACCACAACGACTCGGTGAGCTCGCTGTTCACCAGCTGAGGGTTCACGCGCCCCGGCACCCACGCCGTCGCGGGCGGTGGTGGTGGTTGCACGCCGGGGGCTCGTACCGGTATGTTGAGAAGCTGTCAGATCGTCGCGCCCCGCCCCGCTCGGGCGGAGGCAGCGGCGACGCAGGCCGAGGTCCGATGCGGGCCCGCGCCCTCCGGGAGGCTCCATGAAGCTCGAAGCTACCGTCCGAGCGACGGACACGGCCAGCGCCAGCGCCTTGCGCCAACAGGGGCGGCTGCCCGCCATCGTCTACAACCGCGGCCTGAACATCAGCGTCTCCGTCGACGAGCGCTCGTTCGATCGCGTGTTCCGCAGCCAGGGCACCTCGAACCTGATCGACCTCGAGGTCGACGGCAAGGTGCACGAGGTGCTGGTCAAGGCCGTCCAGATGAACAAGCGCGCACGCGTCGCCGTGCACGTCGACTTCTACGCGGTCACGGCCGGCCAGAAGGTCTCGCTCCACGTGCCCATCGAGTTCATCGGCACCCCGGTGGGCGTGAAGGACGGCGGCCAGCTCGACGTCCAGCGGCGCGAGGTCCACATCAGCATCCTGCCGCGCCTGATCCCCCACTCCCTCCAGCTCGACGTCACGGCGCTCACCATCGGCGACTCGCTGCACGTGAGCGACCTTCGTGCGCTGCTGCCCGACGAGGCGGAGATCCTCGACGACGTCGAACTCGCAGTCGTGGCCGTCGTGCCGCCGCGCCTGGCCGTCGAAGACGAGCCGAGCGCCGAGGACGAAGACGCCGAGCCCGCAGTGATCGGTGAAGACGGCGAGGGCGCCGACGAGGACGACGGGGCGAGCGAGGACTGACGGCGACGTGCAACTGGTCGTCGGCCTCGGCAACCCGGGACCACGGTACGCAGGAACCCGGCACAATGCCGGGTTCCTCGTCGTGGACGCACTCGCTCGGCGCCACGCGCTGACCTTCGCGAAGCAGCGCCACGCGCTCGTGGCACGCGGTGCCGGCGGTCTCGTGGTCGCCCGGCCGACCACCTTCATGAACCTCTCCGGCGCCGCCGTCCAGGCGCTCATGGCGCGCCACGGCGTGCGCCCGGACGACGTGCTGGTCGTGCACGACGACCTCGATCTGCCGCTCGGCCGCGTGCGGCTCAAGCGCGGCGGCGGAGCCGGAGGCCAGCGCGGCGTGCAGGACACGATCGATCGGGTGGGACCCGCGTTCGCCCGACTGAAGGTCGGCGTCTCGCGGCCGCCGGCCGGCTGGCCGGCCGAGCGCTGGGTGCTCTCACGCTTCGACGACGCCGAGCTGCCGCTCCTCGAGCGCGTCGTGGAAGCAGCCACCGACGCACTCGAGCACTGGCTCGCCGACGGTCTCGACGCCGCACAGCGCTTCGCCAACGGCCTCGACCTCGCGGCCGACGCGGCCGAAGCGGCCGAGGCGCCCGCAGCGTCCGGCGCTCCCGACCCCCCGGAGGTGTGACGCGGCCGGCGTCGGTCCCCGCTCGACGACCACGACAGCTGCTCAGTCGACGAGGGCCGCTAGGCTCGCCTCGATGGCCGTGATCAACCCGGCGGCCTCTTCGGCCCGCCGCCGCTCTTCGGCCACCACCGCCTCGGGCGCGTTGGCCGTGAAGCGTTCGTTCGCGAGCTTCCGTTCGTGCTTCTCGAGCTCCGCGCGGGCCTCGCCGAGCTTCTTGTGCTGTCGAGCGCGCCACGCTGCGACGTCGACCACGCCCTCGAGCGGCAGTCGAACCGTGCACGACGGGAGCGAGCGTGCCAGGCTCGGGCCCGCCGGCGCCGTGTCGAGGACGCGCGCGCGGGCGAGCGTCTCGAAGACCTCGCGCTCGAGGCCCACGATCCTCGCGGCCGGTCCCTCGACGACCACGTCGAGCACCTGCCCCGGCGCGAGCCCGGCCTCGACACGCAGTTGCCGCACGGCGCTCACCGCCGACTGGAGCATCGCGAAGTCGGCCTCCGCCGCCTCGTCGACCGCGCCGGCAGCGGCCTCGGGCCAGTCCGAGGTCGCGACCTGGCCGTCCTCGCCGAGCGCCTCCCACAGTTCCGACGTGATGAAGGGCATGAGCGGATGGAGCAGCGCGACGAACGTGCGCAGGCTCGAGCGCAGCGTCGCGAGCGTCGCGGCGTCGCCGGCGCGCAGGGCCGGTTTGGCCGCCTCCAGGTACCAGTCGCAGAACTCCGACCACACGGCGTCGTACGCGGCCCGTGCTGCGAGGCCGAGGTCGAGCGCCTCGAGGTGGTCGCCGACCGCCTGGACAGCGCGCGCCGTGCGGCTACGGATCCAGCGATCGGCCAACCGACCGTCCGTGACGGCGCCGCCCGCCGCGGTGTCAGCGGCCGCGTCCGCAGCAGCGTCCCCGGGCGCGAGGTAACCGAGCGCGAAGCGCGCCGCGTTCCAGAGCTTGTTGGCGAATGCCCGCCCCATCTCCACACGGCGGTCGTCCCAACGGACGTCCTGGCTGCCGGTCGAGGCATAGGCCATCGCGAAGCGCAACGCGTCGGCGCCGCTCACGTCCATCACCTCCAGCGGGTCGATGCCGTTGCCCCTCGACTTCGACATCTTCTGCCCCTCCGCATCGAGGATCAGACCGTGGAGCATGACGGTGTGGAACGGTGTGCGATCCGTGAACTCGGCCGCGGCGAGCTGCATGCGGGCGACCCAGAAGAAAAGGATGTCGTAGCCCGTCACGAGCACGTCGGTCGGGTAGAAGCGCCGGAAGAACGGGTCCTCGACATCGGGCCAACCGAGCGTGCTGAACGGCCACAGGTTGCTGCTGAACCAGGTGTCGAACACGTCGGGATCCTGCGTCAACACGCGCCCCGCATAGCGCGGGTCGTCGCCGGGGTCGCGGAGCGGGTCGCTCGCATCGGGGACGATCACCGTGCCGTCTTCGTCGTACCACGCGGGGATGCGGTGGCCCCACCAGAGCTGGCGCGAGATGTTCCATGGCCGGATCGCCTCGAGCCAATCGCGGTTCACCTTCTCGTAGCGCTCGGGCACGATGCGCATCTCGCCGGCGTCGAGCGACGCCAGCACCCGCTGGGCCGCAGGCCGGACGTCGTAGAACCACTGCAACGACAGCAGCGGCTCCACGGGCGCCTTCGTGCGCTGCGACAGTCCCAGCGCCACCGTGTGCTCACGCGTGCCACGCAACTCGCCGCTCTCGCGCAGGGCGGCGACCACCGCCTCGCGTGCCACGAAGCGATCGAGTCCACGGAACGCCTCTGGGACGAGGTCGCTGGTGAGTCGCGCCTGGCGGTCGATCACGGACGGTCGCTCCAAGCCGTGGCGCTCGCCGACCTCGAAGTCGGTCTGGTCATGCGCCGGCGTGATCTTGAGCGCCCCCGTCCCGAAGTCGCGCTCCACGGCGTCGTCGGCGATCACGGGCACCGTGCGCTCGGTGAGCGGGATGCGCACGCGCCTGCCGATCAGCGCCTCGAACCGAGGATCCTCCGGGTGGACCGCCACCGCGACGTCCGCGAAGATCGTCTCGGGGCGCACCGTCGCGATCTCGATCGCCCGCACGTCGCCGTCGGGCTCTCCCTCGAGCTCGTAGGCGAGCGTGTAGAGCATGCCAGGACGCTCCTCGCGGTCGACCTCGAGGTCGGAGAGCGTGGTCTGGCTCACGGGATCCCAGTGCACGATGCGCTCACCGCGGTACACCAGGCCGCGCTGGTAGAGCTCCACGAACTGCGTGCGCACCGCACGCGACAGCCCTTCGTCCAGCGTGAAGCGCGTCCGCGACCAGTCCGCGCTCACCCCGAGCCGCTGCAACTGCTCGAAGATGATGCCGCCGTAGCGCTCCTTCCAGTCCCAAACGTGCGCGACGAATGCCTCGCGTCCCAGCGCGTGGCGATCCGTCCCCTCCTCGGCCAGCGCACGCTCCACCTGGACCTGCGTCGAGATCCCGGCGTGATCGGTGCCCGGCTGGAACAGCGCCTCGAAGCCGCGCATGCGCTTGTAGCGGATGAGGGTGTCGATGATCGTGTTGTCGAAGGCGTGACCGAGGTGCAGGTTGCCCGTCACGTTCGGTGGCGGGATCACGATCGTGAACGGCGGTCTGCCGCTCTCGGGGTCGGCTCGGAACGGTTCGTCCGCCCAGCGCCGAACCCAGCGCGGCTCCACGGCCTGCGGATCGTACTGCCGTTCCAGGGCGGGGGCGGTCTCCGGTGGTCGCGTCATCGGCGCTCCTCTACGCGGACCTTCGCTCGTGCCAGGTCCGGAACGTGAAAGGCGTGCTTGGATGCGGACGAGGCGCCGTGCCCCGCGGTACCACCGCGCTTCCCCGGAGCGGGTCCGGGGCGCTCGAAGCCGCACTGTCGGGGCGGCACTCCGGAGGCTCTACGCAGGCCCGGCGACGCGGGCCCTTCTGCCTCGGAACCGCGACGGCCCAGGGGGCGCGCGGCGGCGGGCGACGTTCACCCCGGCGACCCGGCCCGACTCGCAGCGGCCGCCGCGTCCGCGGACGGCCATCCGGCCTCTCTGTGGGTCGCGGTGAGGGCTACTCCTCCCGCTGCCACGAGGATACACGCAGCGCTCGGAGCGTCAAGACCCCTGGGTTCCCCGCAGTCGGTCCCAGTGGCCGCTCAGAGCATCGGCAAGGTGTTCAGCGCCTGCACCGACACCTGGCCGGCGAGCAGCCGCGCTGCCTGCTGGAGGGCCATGGCGCTGGGGTTGTCGGGCTGGGCGACGACGAGCGGCACACCGGCGTCGGCGCTCTCGCGTAGGCCGCGCGTGATGGGGATCTGGCCCAGGAGCGGCAGGTGTTCCTTGTCCGCGAAGGCCTTGGCACCGCCTTCGCCGAAGATCAGATCGCGGCTTCCGTCGGGGAGCTCGTACCAGCTCATGTTCTCGATCACACCCAGGACCGGCACGTGCGTCTTGCGGGCCATGGTGTATGCGCGCCGCACGTCGAGCAGCGCCACGTCCTGCGGCGTCGTGACGAGCACCATGCCGGTCAGGCTGACGAGCTGCCCCAGGGAGAGTTGCACGTCGCCAGTGCCGGGCGGCAGGTCGACGACGAGGTAGTCGAGCTCTCCCCACACCGTCTGCTGCAGCAGCTGGGTGAGCGTCCCGTGCAAGATCGGACCGCGCCAGGTGAGCGCTTGACCGTCCTCGACCAGGTTGGCGATCGAGATCACCTTCACACCGTGGCTCTTGATCGGGATGATGCGCTTCTCGTCGTCCGCCATCAGGCGCTTGCCCTCGACGGAGAACATCTTCGCCTGGCTCGGGCCGTAGATGTCGGCATCGAGCAAACCGACCGCGGCGCCGTCTCTCGCCAGTGCCGCTGCCAGGTTCGCCGCGACCGTCGACTTACCGACCCCGCCCTTGCCGGATCCCACGGCGATCACGTGCTTGACGCCAGGGAGCGCCTCCTGCGGTGTCCCGCGGACCTGCGCGGTGAAGTCGACATCGACGCGCCGCACGCCGGCGACCGCGCTGACGGCCCTGACGACGTCGGCTTCGATCTGGGCCTTCATCGGGCACGCCGGCGTCGTGAGTTGGACGGTCACGGCGACGGCGCCGTCGTCGAGGTGTAGACGCTCGATCATCCCCAGGCTCACCAGGTCCTGCCCGAGCTCGGGGTCGAGGACGGTGGCGAGGGCTGCGCTCACGGAGGCTTCGGACACGCTCATGCGTGGACGGTACCAGGCATGACGCCTGGGCGTGGCACCTCGGCACACGCGCGTAGAGCGCGTCCATGTCGCGATGCACCACGCACCGCCTTGTGGCTGCGCTGCTCGGTCGGTAGACTCGAGCGATGCCCTCCGCTCCGCCCGTGAACGCACGTCGCAAGCGACGCGGAGTCGTGCGCCGATGAACAAGACCGGTCGCTACGCTCGCGTCGGCACGCCGTCGCGTGACGGCGACGTCGGCGTCGTCCGAGCACTGGACCCGGTGACCGGCCTGCCGGTTCGCATCCATCGCTTCGAGGCCGATCCAGTCTCGGGGGCGGCAGCGTTCCGTCACCCGAACGCGGTGCGGGTCCTCGAATCGGGCCGCGACGACGACGGCGGCTACGTGGTCGCCGAGGTCATCGACGGTGCCGCCGATCTGAGCGCGCGACCCAATGCGCTCGACGTCGCCACCGCGGCCGCGGCCGCGACAGCGCTCGCCGCCGCCCACGCTGCCGGGATCGTCCACGGCGATCCCGTCTCACGACGCGTCCTACGCCGCGGCGACGACGTGTGGCTCGAGGGGCTGGGCGTGCCGTGGCGGCCCTCCGATCCGAGCGACGACGTGCGCCTCTTCGCACGCTCTCTGCTCGACGTGCCGGGACACGCCCTCCCGCCGGCCGCCCAAGCGTTGCTGAGCGCCGCTGCAGAGGACGAGCACGCCAGCGCGGCGGCCCTGGCTCGGTCGCTCGACGATCTGCTCGGTCCCATGCCGAGCGACGAACCGACCGACGAACCGACCGACCAACCGAGCGACGAACCGACCGACGAACGCACCGCCGAAGCGGCAGCCGAACCGACCGATGAAGCGACCGACGAAGCTGACGACCGAGCGCACGACGAGGCTCACCAGCAAGCCGCCGCCGGGGTGGCCGCCGTAGTGACGGACGAACCGAGCGACGAACCCAGCGACGAACCGAGCGACGAACCGAGCGAGGAGCCATACGACGAGTCCATGGACGAACGAGGCGAGGCGCCCGATGCCCAGGCGTCGCCTCGAGGAGCCATACGACGAGTCCATGGACGAACGAGGCGAGGCGCCCGATGCCCAGGCGTCGCC
>SLSM01000081.1 GCA_007130445.1 Trueperaceae bacterium
GCACACCGTCACGTTCGCGGACGGCACCGCTCCCGGCGATCTCCTGGCTCGCACCGTCCTGTACAAGGTCGGTCATCACGGCAGCCACAACGCGACGCTGCGCGACGACGGCCTGGAGCGCATGACCAGCGACGAGCTCGTGGCGATGATCCCGGTGGACGAGGCCCAGGCGGGGCGGATGGGGCGCTCGGGCTGGAAGATGCCGTTCGAACCGCTCTACGAGCGGCTGGGGGAGAGGACCAAGGGCCGGATCCTGCGGAGCGACACGGGCCTGCCGGGGACCCGGCCCGTGCAGGTCGACGCGCAGACGTGGGACGCGTTCGCCGAGCGCGTCAGCGAACAGGAGGTGTGTGTGGCGTACGAGCTGCCGTGAGCGATCGGGTGATCGTCGAGACCACGTCGGATCGGCCGGGCAGCGTCGCTTCCCGCGGCGGCGACTCGCTCACATCCCTCCGCTGGCCACACCGCAGGTAGGACGGGCGGTGGGGCCAGCCGACGCGGACGCCCGCGGCCGTCATCGGGGTGCTAGCGTCACGCATGACCGGGCCACACGATCGAGGTGCGCCAGGACCCGATCCTCGCGCTCCAGCAGAACCCGACGTGCTGGCGTGGGACGACGGAACTCGAATCGAACACGCGACGGCGTGGCCTGCCCGAGGCGCCGCGTGGCGGTCGGCCATCGTCGGTGGCCTCTACGGCGGCCTGCCGGAGCCACCGACGACGCTGACGTGCACGCTGCGCAGCGTGTCACGCGTCGCGCGCCTGCCGGGGGAGCCCCTGCTGGAGGTCTTCCGGATCGTGAGCGAAGGGGGAGAGGTCGCCGTACCGCTGGCGCTGCGCGTTCTCCGGCCGCTCACCGATCACCCCGTTCCGGTCGTGCTGCACGGTGACGCCTGCTGGTGGCCGCCAGCGGAGTCCACGGTCCACGCCGCGCTCGACGCCGGTGTGGCCGTGGCGCGCTTCGATCGCACCGACGTGGCCGACGACCCCGCCGCCGCGGCGTCGACGGTCGCCGACCGACGCTCCGGACCGCTCTACGACGCGTACCCGGCGGCCCGATTCGGTGCGATCGCCGCCTGGGCATGGGCGTACCACCGCTGTGTCGACCTGATCGTGCGTCACCCGGCGCTGGACGCTGCACGGGTCGCCGTCACGGGCTTCTCGCGGGGTGCCAAGACCACGCTGCTGGCAGGGGCAACGGACGAGCGCATCGCGGTCACGCACGACCACGCCTCGGGCGCTGGGGGTGGGTCCCTCGCGCGCGTCGTCGGAGAGGGCGGGGAGACGCTGGCGGAGGTGGTCGCGCGCTTCCCTGCCTGGTTCGGGCCCGACGCGTCGGCGATCGTAGGTGATCCACGTTGCATGCCGTTCGATCAGCATGTGCTCCTCGCCCTGATCGCGCCGCGCCGCTTGCTGATGACGTACGCGGCGGACGATGCCTGGTCGAACCCGGCCGGCGCGAGGTGCGCGGCGGAGGCAGCGCGCGCCGTGTATCGACTCCTCGGCGACGAGCGTGGGCTCGAGTTCAGGCTGCGGCCGGGTGGGCACGAACACACCGCTGCCGATTGGTCGACCTTGTTGGGCGTTGTGACCGGGTCGTGATCGGTGCCTGCCTTGGCGCCATGTCCGATATGACATATTATCGGACATACCCCACACGACCGTGATAGCCTCCGATCATGCCGACCGATCTGGTCCTCCAGACGTCCTGGGCCAATCACGCGACGCGGAAACGCGAAGCCGTGAGGGCCTGCGCCGCGCGTGACGTCCCGACCCTCCTGTCGCTCCTCAACGCCTACCTGACTGCGCGCAGCCGCAAGCGCGCGCGCACCTCGGAGCGCACCCGCACCACCTACGAGCTCGGCGTGCGCACCTGGATCGAGTTCTGCTGGCCCGACTTGGACGGCTCACCCGACACGCCGCTGCTCCGGGCGACGCTCGACGACGTCGACCTGTTCGTCGCCACGCTGCAGAGCGAGCCGTCCGCCGCGACGCGGCAGCCGCTCGCGCCGTCGACGATCGCCACGTACGTGTCGGCGGTCCGCACGTTCTACCGCGCCCTGGTGTGGGCCGGGGCGCTGGCCGTCAACCCGGCCGACGAGGCGCAGGCCCCGGGCGATCCGCGGCCCGCTCACGAGCGGCGCCCGGCGGTGGACGCCGACGCGTACCGAGCGCTGTGCATGCGTCTGAGCGGTGAAACGTCGTTACACAAGCGTGACCTTGTGATGATACGACTCTTCGGCGACGCGGGCCTGCGCGTGTCGGAAGTGGTCGACCTCGCCGTCGACGACGTCGATCTCGCTTCTGGGACGCTGTTCGTGCGTAACGGTAAGGGCGGCAGGAGCGCCACGCAGTTCTTGACGAAGCGCCTCGCGGAGGCGCTGGCGGCGTGGCTGACGATCCGAGCCGCCCACGCGGCGCCCGGTGAGGCCGCGGTGCTCGTGAACGTCGGCGATCACGTGCAAGACGCCTATCTCGGTCGCGCCATGAGCGAACGCACCGTGCGCCGGACGCTCAACGCCTACTACCGTGAGGCCGGTCTCCCCTTGCGCTTCTGCGGCACGCACACGCTGCGGCACACCGCCGGTACGCGCTACTACCGCGCCACGCAGGACCTGCACCGCACGCGCGAGTTCATGCGCCACGCCAACATCGCCACGACCGCCATCTACGCCAAGATGGACCGAGCGATGGTGCTCGAGGGCGTGCGGCTGCTCGATGCCGAGGAGGACGAGGGATGACGATCGAGCGCCGCACGCCGTGAGCGTCGCCACGTACGACGTCGTGGTGCTGGTCGTCGGCGTGGCGTTCCTCGTGGCGGGCGTCCTCCCACACGTGTTGCGGCGCAGCCCGCTGACCGCTCCCATGGCGCTCGTCGGGCTCGGCGCCCTCGTCGCCTGGCTGTGGCCCGGTGCGCCGCGTGTCGACCCCGTCGCCCAGGGCGTGATCGTGGAGCGGCTCGCGGAGGCCGCGGTGATCATCTCCCTCATGAGCGTCGGCCTCAAGCTCGATCGGCGCCTCGGTTGGCGGCGGTGGCGCAGCACGTGGCGCCTGCTCGCGATCACGATGCCGTTGTCGATCGCGGGCCTCGCTCTGGGCGGTGCGTGGTTGCTCGGCATCCCGCTGGCGGCGGCGGTGCTGCTCGGTGCCGTGCTCGCGCCCACCGACCCCGTGCTCGCCTCCGACGTCCAAGTCGGACCAGCCGGGACGGCAGACGACGAGGTGCGTTTCGCCCTCAGCAGCGAAGCGGGCCTCAACGACGGTTTGGCTTTCCCCTTCGTGAACCTCGCCATCGTGCTCGCGGCGACAGGCCTCGCCCTCGACGGACTCGGCGCCTGGTTCGCCGTCGACGTGCTGTGGAAGATCGGCGCCGGCACCGCGGTCGGGGTGGGCCTGGGTCGGGTCGTCGCATGGGTGGTGCTGCGCTTCACGGACCCCGACCACGTGCTCGATGGGTTCGTCGCGCTCGCGTTGACGTTCGTCACGTACGGGATCGCAGAGCTGGTCAACAGCTACGGGTTCATCGCCGTCTTCGTCGCGGCACTCGTCTTCCGGAACGCCGAACGCGACGCCGCGTACCACCGATCGCTCCACGAGTTCGCTGAGCAGACGGAGACGCTCCTGATGGCCGTCATGTTGGTCGGCGTGGGGGCCGCCGTCGTGCACGGTGTGCTCGCCCCGCTGACCGGCACGGCGGTCGTCCTCGGCGTGGGCTTCGTCGTGGCCATCCGCCCGCTCGCGGGACTCCTCGCGACGTCGGGCCTCGGCCTCGACCGAGCCCGACGTGGCATCGTCTCCGTGTTCGGCATTCGCGGCATCGGCACGTTCTACTACCTGGCCCACGCGCTGAACGAGGGCGCGTTCGACGAGGCGACCGCACGCACGTTGTGGGCGATCGCCGGACTCGTCGTCGTCGTGTCGGTCGTCATGCACGGCGCGACCGCGACCGCCGCGATGCGGCGTGCGGGTGGGTCGAACGGCGGCGAGTCGTAGCGACGAACGGTGCTGGGCCGGTGGAGCACGGATCAACGGTGTTCCTACCCGTGGGTTCGAGCCGCACCGCAGGCGGGTGCCCCCGTGCGACGATGGCCTCGGAGGCACGATGACCGAGCACACCGACGCACGCGCCCACCGTCGAGCGCTTTCGAGCGCCGACTCGTGCTGGATCGCTCGCTCCCGCGGTGGCCGTGGCTGACGCGGCGAGCGCGTGGGAGGCCCCGCGGTCGCGCCTCTCCGGCCGCGTCGCGATCGTCACCGGCGGCGCTCGGGGGATCGGACGTGCCGTGGTGCGGCGCTTCGCCCGAGAGGGGGCAACGGTGTACGCGGTCGATCGCGAGCAAGCCGAGCTCCAGGCGGTCGTCGGTCAGCTCATGGACGTTGGCTGCGACGTCCGCGCCAGCGTGCTCGACGTCACCGATGCCGACGCCGTCGAGGCGCTCGTCCAGCGAGTCGTGGCAGAGTCCGGCAAGGTCGACGTCCTCGCCAACATCGCTGGCATCATCACGCTCGCGCCGCTCGATGACACGGACGTAGCGACGTTCGACCGCGTCCTCGCCGTCAACCTGCGGGGACCGTTCCTGACGATGCGCGCCGTCGTTCCCCACATGCGGCGCGCTGCCCGTGGCGCCATCCTCAACGTGTCGAGTCGTGCCGGCACGATCGGTTCGGCGCTGGAGGCGGCGTACTGCGCCTCCAAGTTCGGCCTCGAAGGACTCAGCCGCGCTGCGGCAAAGGACGTCGAGCGTGACGGCGTCGCCGTGAACACGGTGACGCCTGGGGTGCCCACCCGCACCGCCATGAGCGAAACGACCTACGACGCCGACGCGCGTGCGAGGTGGCAAGACCCCGACGTCATCACGCCCGCGTTCGTGCACCTGTCCCTGCAGACGCCGAGTGGGATCCACGACCGCCACGTGAACGCCTGGGAGCTCTCCGAACGCCTCCGGAGCGAGCGGACCACGTGAAGGCGCCTGAGACGGCCGACCTCACCCTGCTGCACGGTCTCGTGCTCACACTCGACGCAGCCGGGACGCGCCTGGAGGACGGCGGGATCGCCGTGCTCGACGATCGAATCGTGGCGGTCGCGTCCAGCGACGAGATCCAGCGCCGCTTCGACGCCGCCGAGACGATCGACGCCTCTGGCCAGCTGATCATGCCCGGCCTCATCGACACCTATACGCACGCCGGGCACGGTCTCGTGCGGGGACTCTTCCATCCGGCGCACGGCTGGCCTGCAGGTCGGTTGTACTGGCGTGCCACGAGCCTGGACTGGTGGCGCGCCGAGGCGCGCCTCGCGGCGCTCGAGCGCACCCGCTGCGGGGTCACCAGCGCCGTGGTCATCGTCGGCAGTACGCCCGCACGCGTCGACGAACCGGACTACGCCCTCGCCGTCGCCCGGGCCCATGCGGACGCAGGCCTCCGCGTGACCGTGGGCGTCGGACCGCCAGATCCGCTGTTCCCGCACCTCGACGAGCCGTGGGAGGGTACGCGTTGGAACGGCGAGACGCCCGTATCGGTCCCGTTCGACTACGAAGCCGCTCTGAGCACGTCGATCGACGTGATCCGTGCGCTTCGGGAGCGACCGGACGCTCTCGCCAGCGCCTGCCTTGCGCCACCGTACCTGTTCGGTCGGCACGTCGCCCACAAGCTGCTACCGCGCCGCTTCCCGACCGCCGCCGACGCCGTGGCGATCGGGCGCGAAGCCGAGCGGATGCGGTCGCTGGCGGATGACCTCGGGGTGCTCATCCACACGCACATGTTCCGGGGTTCCGTCGCATACGCGCTCGAGTACCTCGGTGCTGACGTGACCGCGCGGGTCCTCGGTCCCGACGTCACGGTGGCGCACGCCAACGGGATGGCCGAGCCCGAGGTCGAGGCCCTCGGCGCGTCGGGCTGTGCGATCGCGGCCGTACCGACCACGCACGAGAACCTCTGGTACGGCTTTGCGCCGATGGTCGAGCTCCAGCACGCGGGTGCGGTCGTGACTGTCAGTAGCGACGGCGCGGCGCCGTACCGCTCGCTCGATCTCTGGCGCGACCTCGGCAGCGCAACGTGGAACATGTGGCACCTTCATCGTGATCAGGCCGTGATGGCACCCGAGTCGGTCCTCCGCATGGTCACCAGCGATGCGGCGCGGGCCATCGGCGCAGCTGACCAGCTCGGCTCGCTGGAGGTCGGCAAGCTGGCCGACATCGTCACCATCGACCTCGGTGCGCCACACTTCACACCGCTCACGTCACCGGAGTACCAGCTCGTCCACTTCGCGAACGGCGCCGACGTCGACACGGTGATCGTGGCCGGACGGATCGTGAAGCGCGGCGCACATCTGCTGCGGCTCGACGCGGACGAGGTCCGGGCCGATGCTCGGCTCGAAGCCGACCGCGCCTTCGTCCGCTCCGGCGCAGACGGGATCGACGCCTACCGCTGGCGCTGACGCCGCCCGGCAGCGCGCCAGGCGATGCGCAGCATCGGCGCGGAGGAGGTCGACGCGGGCGAACTGCGACCAGCCGAGGTGCTACCCGTCGCTGCCCGCTTGCTCGGTCCACGTCGTGTACGCCGTCACGACCGCCCCTCGCCGCAGCGGGCGTCCCTCGTGGCCTCGTGGCCTCGTCGCCGACCGGCTAGAACGTACCCTCCGGGATCGGCTCGTTGACGAGGACCTGCTCGAAGCGCAATGTCGCGAAGCGCTCGTAGCCAGCCACCGTCTCGAGGTACATCGTCGCGTTGCTCCCCACGGCCGTGCTGCCCGTCACGGGCTCGTCGAACACGCTCACGATCACGCCATCGGGCGAGTCGACGACGACCGCGACCAGGCGGCCCTGGCCGTCGAAGAGGTAGCGCGCGACCTCGCTGTCGTCGACGCCCGCGACGGCCACCGCCCCGCGCACGGTGACCTGCTCGCCCTCGGCGAGATCGCCGTAGCGCTGGGCGCCGTCGTACGAGGCGCTGTCGATGCCGGCCAGCGGGTCGTTCGGGTCGGCGTCGAACATGCCCCCGAACTCGTCACCGATGGCGGCTGGAAGCGGCAGCGACATGCCGCCCATCTTCATGCGCACCTGACCATCCACGACCACGATCGTGGCGACCATGCCCGGGGCGATCTCGGTCTCGATGGACGCACGTTCGTTCACGTAGTCGATCACGGTCTTCGTCCGGACCTCCATGTCGCCCTGCTGATGCAGGGTCATCACCATCACCTGCTGCAGCGTCTCGACGGCTTCGCCGGGTGCCGGTTGGATCCCTTCGAGTAGCGCGCGGGCGCGGTCGTCGATCTGGGCTGCGGCGAACGACACCAGCAGCGCCGTGACGACGACGATCAGGCCGGACGGACGAAAGCGTTCCATGATGCGTGGCATGGCCACACACTAACCGTCGCCTCGCGCCGACGCGGTGCGCTTGGCCGCAGCGCGTCGCCGCGCGCCTGCAGCGCCCCGGTTCAGCCGCACTTCAGGCGCCGCGGCTAGACTCGCGCCATGTCGCCACCCGCTCGGCCGTCGTCCGATCACGCGCCGTCGTCGCCCTTGGCGCGCTGGGCGCGCTCGCTGCTGCGGCCCGTCGACGGAGCGAGCCTGGCCGTGGTCCGCATCGCGTTCGGTGCCATCGTCGTGTGGGAGGTGTGGCGCTACGCCGAGCGCGGCTGGATCGAGCGCTACTACCTGGCGCCCGAGGTGCAGTTCACCTACCTGTTCTTCCCGTGGGTCCGCGCCTGGCCCGGCGACGGGATGCTGGTCCACTTCGCCCTGCTCGCGCTCGCCGGCGCGCTCGTCTCCATCGGGGCCTGGTACCGCGTCGCGGCGTGGGCCACCTTCGTGCTCCTCGCGTACGTCTTCCTGCTCGAGCAGTCCCGCTACCTCAACCACGTCTACCTGATGTGCCTGCTCGCGTTCCTCCTGGCCGTCGTTCCGGCCCAGCGCACGTGGTCCGTCGACGCGTGGCGCGCCGGGCGGGATCGTCCCGTGCCGGCCTGGTCGATGACCATCGTGCGCTTCCAGGTGGGGGCCATGTACGCGTTCGCGGCGCTCGCCAAGCTGAACCCGGACTGGCTGGCGGGCATGCCGATGGACCGCTGGCTCAGCTCGCGCGGCGACCTGCCGGTCATCGGACCGCTCACGCGCCTGCCCGACGCGCACCTGCTGTTCGCGTACGGCGGCCTCGCAATCGACCTGCTCGCCGTGCCGGCGCTCGTGTGGCGCCGCAGCCGTCCGTACGCGTTCGCGCTGCTGGTCGCGTTCCACTTGGCCAACGACCAGATGTTCTCGATCGGGGTCTTCCCCGCGCTGGCCATCGCCGTGACGACCTCGTTCTTCGATCACGACTGGCCTCGCCGTGCGCTGGCACGCCTCACCGGTCGCGTCGCCGGTCGCGTCGCCGGTCGCTCGAGCGGGACTCGCGCCGCCCGGGGGCGCGCGCTCGGCTCCGCTGAGCGCCTGGCGCTGGCGGTGGTGGCGCTGTTCGCCCTCACGCAGCTCGCGCTGCCGCTCCGGCACCACCTCTACCCGAGCGACGTGGCGTGGAGCGAGGAGGGGCACCGCTTCTCGTGGCGCATGATGCTGCGCTCCAAGCGCGGCGACGTGCGCTTCGCCGTCGTCAGCCCGTCACGTGGCACGTGGCTGGTCGACGCTCGTGACCACCTCGAGCCGTTCCAAGCTGGGCAGGCCACGACGCGCCCGGACCTGATCCTCCAACTGGCACACCACCTGGCACGCCACTACGCCTCCGAGGGACACCCGGACGTCGCGGTACACGCCATCGCCTACGTCCGCCTGAACGGTCGCGAGCCGCGCATGCTGATCGATCCGTTCGTCGACCTGGCCAGTGAGCGCAGGACCTGGCGTCCTGCGGCGTGGATCCTGCCGCTGGCGCCAGACGGGCCTCAGCCGGCCGTCGCGGCGTCGAACAACGGGTCCTGACGACCGTCGCGGCGGATCGAGAAGACCCGGCTGACGCCGCCTTCGGTGGTCACGCCCCAGAGCACGTCGGCGACCTCGAAGGTCGCCTTCTGATGGGTGATCAGGATGAACTGCGTACCGGTGCGTGCGAGTCGCTCCAGGAACGCTCCGAAGCGCCGGATGTTGGCCTCGTCGAGCGGCGCGTCGACCTCGTCGAGCACCGCGATCGGCAGACCGCCACGCTCGCGCGCCATCAGCGCGAACAGGAACGCCAGCGCCCCCATGGTCCGCTCCCCGACCGACAACAGGCCGAGCGACTGCGTCTGCTTGCCGCCTGGCGTCAGCCGGATGCGCAACCCGGTGGGTCGCGCGCCCTCGGTGTCGACGTCGATCTCACCGACCGCGTCCTCGCCGAACAGGTCGCGCACGTGCAGCCGGAACGACGTGCGCAACGCTTCGATGGCCTCCGTCAGGCCGGCCGTCGTCTCGCGGTCCAACCGTTCGAGCGTCCCCTCCAGCGCCGACGCCGCGCCCTCGGCCTCGCCGACCTCGCGCTCGAGCACGGCGAGCCGCTCGGCGCGCTCATCACAGTCGCGGGCCGCCCGGTGGTTCACCGGGCCGATCGCCTCGAGCGCGGCCTCGGCCTCGCGCAACCTGCTGCGCGCGGTCCGCTCGGGGATGTCGAGCGGCGTGACACCCTCCGGGAGGTTCGAGGACTCCTCGACGGCGAGCTCCAACGCCACCTCA
>SLSM01000273.1 GCA_007130445.1 Trueperaceae bacterium
GGGATGGTCGGCACGATCGTCGACTACGCCCGCTTCGCCCAGATGCTGCTTGGCGTCGGCGAGCTGCACGGCACGCGGCTCTTGGCGCCGCGCACGGTGGCGCTCATGGCCCGCAACCACCTTCCGCCCGAGGCCGGCCCGTACGGCAACCCGCCCCACGCCGGGCACGACTTCGGTCTCGGTGTTCGGGTCCTGCGCGACCCCGGCCTCGCAGGCCAGCTCGACGCCCCCGGCACCTTCGGCTGGTCGGGCCTCGCACACACCGACTACTGGGTCGACCCTGCGACCGAACTGGTGGGCGTGCTGATGACGCAGCTCGTCGCGCCCGCACCGGGCGTCCCGGTCGCGCAGCAGTTCCGGACGCTCGCCTACCAGGCGCTGGTCGGCTGACGCGAGGCGCTGCGCGCGGCGGGCGCACCCGCGCCCGGTCGTCGCAGGCCGGCTCGGTCACGAGCGCTCCACGGGAGCGGTACCCTCCGAACGGGAGGCAGCCTATGCCAGAGATCGATCGCTCCGAGCCCTACGCCGACCTCATGCACCTCGCGGTCGCGCACGGCGACACGGTCCACCTCGCCGGCATCGTCGCCGACGACCTCGGCGCCGATATGGAGGGGCAGACGCGTGACGTGCTGGGCCAGCTCGACGAGTTCGCCAAGGCGCAGGGGCTCGACCGCACGCGCGTTCTCAGCGCCACGATCTACGTCACCGACATGGCTGACAAGCCGGCGATGAACCGCGCCTGGCAGGCGTTCTTCGACCCCGCGCACCTGCCGGCGCGCGCCACGATCGGCGTCGCCGATCTCGGGCCCGGGGTGCGGCTCGAGCTGGTGGCCCTGCTCGGGAGGTGAGCGTCGGCGTCTGTCGATCGTTGGGTGCTGCTGTCGAGCGCCCGTCGTGGTGCGCGCGCACGTCATGACGACGGGCCCACGTGGACGCTCGCACGTCGCTACGCACTCGCCGTGCGGCGATGCCGCGGAGCGTGGGCCGCCCCACGGCGCCGGCATCGCGCGAGCGGCGATGCTTCAAGCGTGCACGCCGCCACGCCCATCGACGTCGTCTGGTTCAAGCGCGACCTGCGCGTGCGTGACCACGCGCCGCTGGCCGAGGCGGCGGCCGATCCCGCGCCGGGCGGCACGGTGTACCTCTACGTCTACGAGAGCGAGCTGCTGGCGCACCCCACGCACCACCCGGCGCACCTGCGCTTCGTCGACGCGGCGCTCGCCGAGCTGCGCACCGACCTGCGTGCGTGCGGCGCCGAGCTGACCCTGCGCGTGGGCGCGATGCCCGACGTGCTCGCGCGGCTGCACTCCGAGCTGGGCCCGATCCGCGCGCTGCGCTCCCACCAGGAGACCGGCCACGGGGTCAGCTACGCCCGCGACCGCCGGGTGCGGGCGTGGTGCGCAACCCACGGCGTGACGTGGTTGGAGTCGATGCAGGACGGCGTGCAGCGCGGTCTTCGTCAGCGCGACGGCTGGGCGCAGCGGTGGGCGCGGGCGATGGCGGCACCCGAAGTCGCGGTGCCGGAGCGCCTGCCCCGCAACCCCGATCCGGAGCCGGGACCCCGACGTGGTCCCGCCGCGCTCGGTCTCGCGGACGACGCGATGCCCGAGGCGCTCCCGCGTGGTCGGAGAGCGGCCGAGGCGCGGCTCAACGGCTTCTTGCGCGCGCGCGGGCGCGACTACACGGCGGCGATGGCCTCGCCCGTCGCCGGTTTGGACGCCTGCAGTCGCGTCTCGGCCGACCTGGCGGTGGGCACGCTGTCGCTCAAGGTCGCGCGGCAGGCGGCGGCCGCACGCGCCCGCGAGGTCGCCGGGGACGCACTGTGGGCGCGCAGCCTGCGCTCGTTCGAGCGGCGGCTGGTTGGGACGAGGCGCGCTTCGCCGCCTGGTGCGACGGTCGGACGGGGTACCCGTTGATCGACGCCGGCATGCTCGCGCTGGCGGCCGGCGGCTGGGTGAACTTCCGCTTGCGCGCGACGCTCGTGTCGTTCGCGACGTACCACCTGTGGCTCGACTGGCGGCCGGTGGCCACCGTGCTCGCGCGGCGCTTCCTGGACTTCGAGCCCGGGATCCACTACCCCCAGGTGCACATGCAGGCCGGCGTGACCGGGATCAACACGATCCGCGTCTACAACCCCTGGAAGTAGGCCGCCGACGTCGATCCGGACGGGACGTTCGTGCGCCGCTGGGTGAACGAGCTGGCCGACGTCCCTGCCCCCTGGCACCTGCGGCCGCACGAGGCGCCGCCGCTGGTGCGACTGGCGATGGGCGACTACCCGCCGCCGATCGTCGACCACGTCACCGCCTACCGCGCCGCGCGCGACCGGGTGTACGCCGCCAAGCGTCGGCCCGAGGTGCGGCGCGAGGCGGAGCGCGTGCTGGCGCGGCACGTCGCGGCGAGAGGGCGGTGGAGGCGGCGGTCGGTGCCCGTGTCAGACCCAGCCCATCTGCTTCATCATCACGTGGTCGTTCCACACCTTCTCGGCGTGGTTGATGCGCTCGTTCTCGAAGCGTTCCGCGCGTCCTCGGCGGGCGTGTGCGTCACGGTGCGTATGGTGGGGACAGCAGGGGGTGAAGGGAGGGCGGTGTCATCAGCCGATTCTGGAGCCTCTCCGCGGCGGGCTTCGCCGCGACCGCCATCACCTTCGGACCGGGCCGCATGGGGTTCGGCCTCTTCGTGCCCGAGTTCAGGTCGGCGTTCGGCATGTCGACGTCGGCCGTCGGGTTCGTCGCCAGCCTCGGCTTCCTCGGCTTCTTCACCGGGCTCCTGATCGCTCAACGCCTGCTCACCAGACGGGGACCGGGATCTCCGGTGGTGAGCGGCCTGGCCGCTGCCACGGTCGGGTTGGGGACGGTCGCCCTGGCACCGAACCTGCCCGTCCTGGCGCTCGGGGTGTTCCTCGCCACCTCCAGCGCCGGCCTCGCCTGGACGCCGTTCAACGACGCCATCCATCGCAAGGTCCGCTTCGAGGATCGTCCGTCCGCGCTGTCGATGGTCAGTACGGGGACGGGTGTCGGTATCGCGCTTGCCGGGCTGGTTGCGCTGGCCGGGGTCGTCGGGGATCTGTCATGGCGATCGGGCTGGGCGTTCTTCGCGGCCGCGAGCGCGGTCGCTCTGCTCGTCAACTGGCACGTCTTCCGTGGCGTCGGCAAGGTTCACAGCGCTGGACCGGACGAGGGTTGGAGAGACCTCGTGCACGCCGCCGCGCTCCCGCTGCTGGCCGTCGGGTTCGTGTACGGGACGACGTCGGCGATCTACATCTCGTTCGCCGCCGACCACATGGTCACGGTGGGTGGGGTGCCAGGCGTTCCCGTCGCGGCGACGCCCGCACTCGTCTTCATCTGCTACGGGCTCTTCGGCCTCGCCGGCCTGCTCACCGGTCGCGTCCGAGGGATGATCGGCCTACCGATGCTCCTGCGTCTGGTCATGCTGGCCGGCGCATGCTCGGTCGCGCTCGTGGCGATCGCCCCCGACACGTGGGCCGGGCTGATCCTGTCGGCGGGCTGGCAGGGCGTGTACGTCATGATGACGAGCGCCGTCCTGGCCTTCTGGTCCGAGCGCGTCTTCCCTTCGTTGCCGTCGCTGAGCTTCACGGTGGCGCTGCTCGCCGCAGCGCTAGGCGGCGTCGTCGGACCTGCCGTGGCCGGGGTCGTGTCCGACGCCCGCGGGGCCGAGGCGATGTTGCTCGGCACGGCCGCGCTGCCGGCCCTCGCTGCGCTGCTGCTGCGCGACCGCCACGTCTGGGAACGTCCCCCCGAGGACGCGCCGCCCACCGCGACGTGAGCTGCGCCCTGCCGAACGGCGCGTGCGGTGCGGGAACGCCGTTCCCGGCATGCGGTCACGAGGGGAGTGGGCGATGAGCACGATGCAGCAGGCAGCTGAGCGGTTCATGCATGGTGTCAAGCCGGGGCAAGGGTGGGAGGCCTGAAAGCCCTTCTACCATCCCGATGCGAGCTTCAGGAAGCTCGGGACCTCCGCCGTCGGCATGGAAGTGCACGACTGGCTCCGCGAGTTCGCGGAGTCGATCAAGGCCTTGTTGGCGCCGTTCCCGGATCTCAGGGAGGAACTCCGCTCGCTCGCCATCGACGAGGAGCAGAACATCGCGATCGCCTACCGCGTGGTGAAGGGCACGCACACGGGCGAAGGCGGACCGGTGCCGCCGACGGGCACGGCGTTCGAGGTCGACACCGTGTCCGTCATGGCGTTCGACGGCGATCGCTTGCGTCATCTGACGATGGTGATGAACGATCTCCTCGTCGACGAGCAGCTCGGTTGGGCGTGACGGCTGCGAGCGCGACGCCGTGCCTTCGAGGTCACCCGTCGTGCGCCTAGCGGCGTAGAGGAACCCGTCGAACGTGCGTATGGAGGGAGGCGTCCGTCGCCCCCAGGTGCTCCTCAGCAAGCGGGTGTCGTTCCGACCTGGTCAGCCCCTGCGCTCGCGTGGCCCGAGCGAGCGGACTTCAGTCGAAGGCGCGTTGCAAGCCGGCGAACATCGGGAAGTGCTTCACGTTCAGCGTCGCGAGCGGTGCGGCATGCGCTTCGGCGGTGGCCGCGATCACGTAGTCGACGAGGTCGATGCCCTGGTGCGAGTGGCGGTAGGTCCGAAG
This sequence comes from Trueperaceae bacterium, assembly GCA_007130445.1. Taxonomy (GTDB): domain Bacteria; phylum Deinococcota; class Deinococci; order Deinococcales; family Trueperaceae; genus CSSed10-48. The sequence continues at coordinate 4,608 of SLSM01000273.1, forward strand.
GTGCTCGCCGGCACGGCGTGCGATGGCGTCGCTGACGGGGACGAGCTTCAGTGCGCCGAGCAGTCCTGCGACGTTCACGCCTTCGAAGCCCCGCATGCCGCCTTCGATCTCCACGCGTGTGAGCACGCTGGCGAGGCGCGCCTCGTTCGGCACCGACAAGAGGAGGTCGGTGGCGCGTCGATCGCCGCGAAGGTGCGCGATGAGGACAGACGTGTCGAACAGCATCGGTTAGAGGCCTTCGTCGGTGAGGCGCTCGTCGGCGCTGCGGCCGCGCACCTGGGCCTGCCACTCGGGCCAATCGGGGGCGTCCGGCAGGATGCCGGCGGTGGCCAGGATCGCGGCCCGGGCCTCGGCCTCGGAATCGCCCGTCTCCAGGGCCGCGTCGAGGATCCGCCGGATCACCTGTGCCTGCGTCACGTTGCGCTCCTGGGCGATGGCCTTGATGCGCTCGGCTTGCTCATCGGTGATGTAGATCTGCGTGCGCCGCATGTGGCTGAAGTATACATCGTCGGGCTTCGCCGTCACGGCTCGTCGAGCGGTAGGAGGGCAAGGGCCTCGACGTGGCGGGGGCGCATCGTGCCGAAGTGGCGCCGGTCCAGGGTGGCGAGCTTCGGCTCGCCGAGCCGTTCGGTGACGGCGAGGACGGCGGCATCGACGAAGCCGATGTCGGTGTCGGCGTAGCGGTCGCAGAGGTCGCGGACGCGGCGGTAGTCGGCGGCGACGAGATCCTCGACCTGGAACGCGCCGGCGGCGATGTCGTCGAGGAGCGCGAGCCACGCGCCGGTGCCCAGACGCCGTTGCGTCCGGTACTCCACCTCGACGAGCACGGGCGCAGGCACGACGAGCGGCTCGTTGGACGCTTCGAGCTCGCTTCAGTCGCGCGTCACCGCGAAGCTGCGCCGAACCAGCGGCAGCAGCGTGAGCACGACGATCGCGACGGCGTTACCCGCCGTGACGAACTGGATGGGCCAGGCGAAACCGATCAGCCAGCCCTGCAGCGCCAACCACGCGGCGAGCACGAGGCCGAGCGCTAGCGTGCCGGTCCACGCCCAGTGGTGGCCGCTCGCACGGGAGATGGCTGCGGACCAGCGCGGCGTGGGTCGGGCCACGAGGCCGTAGGCGAGCGCGATCGGCACGAGACCCATGACCGTCACGAGGAACGCGCCGGGCAGGGCGAAGGTCGGCACCGGCAACTGGGGGAGGACGACGTCCATCCCGAGCGCGGCGCCGCTGGGATCGACCAGCATCGTGACACCCCCGTAGAGGCCTCCGAACGCGAGGAACAGCAGCGCGACGATCAACGCTCCGAACGCCAGACGACGTCCCATGGCGACCATCCCTCTCGAGCGGCGTGAACGCCCGGACACGCCGCTGGTGAGCACCAGCCTAACGCCGCGCACACGGCCCAGGCGGCGTTCGGCGCAGCTGGGTGGCGGTTCCCTCAGGCGTCCTCGAATCCGAGGCCCCTCGCGGCGAGCGCGTCGCCGAGGATGGCGATCGCCTTGGGTCCGACGCCGTGGATCGCCAAGAGTTCCTTCTGCGAGTGCTGGGCCACCTGCTCGAGGTGCGTGATGCCGTTGAGGGAGAGTTCGCGCGCGGCGGTCTTGCCGATCTCGTTCGGGAGATCGCCGACCGGTCGGACGTCGGGTGTGGAGGGCAAGGAGTCTCCTTCCGGAACCTGCGCTCGCGGATCGTCCGCGGCCACGTGGTGAACGGTCTCGTCGCGACCGGCCTCGGCCGTGCTGCGGTCAGGGCAGCGAGGCGCGCACCACCAGCAGGCCGAGGAAGGCCAGGATGATGGCACCGGCGGCAGAGATGGCGAAGTGCAGGGGCGCCGGAACGGGGACGAAGGCAGCCACGGCTCCGGCCAGGGCAGCGATGACGAGTGCCGCCCCCGTCCACGCGGGGAAGACGCCGGCGCGCATCGTCACGATGCCCAAGGTCACCATCCCGATGAACAGGAGGGGACCCGCGACGCTCACGAGCAGATCGGCCGCCGGCGGTACGCGCTCCATCAGCGGCAGGGTGAACGCCTCGACCGACTGGCGGGCCACGCCGGCGAGCAGGAAGCCGACGAACAGCATCGCCGTGGCCGCGGTACCGATCGCGCCGACCTGACGTGCCTGGAGGGCGTGGAGGCCGAGGAGCCCTGCCGCGATGCCGATGCTTCCGACGATGACGAGCAGGTTGATGGCCAGGAACGCGTTGGACGCGGGGTCGCGACCGACGATCGCGAACGCGATCCAGGCCGCTGCGTACGTGCCGGCACCGATCAAGAGCGCGAGACCACCCAGCATGATCACCGACGTCACCTCCGAGGTTCGATGCATGCACACGTGTGGCGCCATCGTAGCGGTCCCGGAGGCGAAACGCTGCGTGCTCTGGTCGGCCAGCGGCGTCGTCTGCGCCTTCCACAGCCGGTCACCGTTGCGTGCCGCGCCATGGGATCACCGCCTTCGACCCCGCGCGACGGAGTCTCTGGCGCCCGGCGCCGGACCCACGGCGACCCTCGTTCGTCTCCGAGAGGTAGCACAGCTGACGCGCCCGCTCGACGGCGTCGAGCCGGGTGCGCACCCCCAGCTTGGCGTAGACGTTCTCGACGTGGAAGCGCACCGTGTTGACGCTCGCGCCCCGGTGCCTGCGGATGCGTCCGGTTCGGGCAATCGGGAAGGGGTTCGGTCACGGTGACCGTCCGAGCGGCGTCGGCTAGCGCGGCCGCTCGGGTGCCGGGTACAGTGCCCGCATGTCACAACCCGTGCTCGTCACAGGCGGTAGTTCCGGGATCGGTCTGGCCGCGGTGGCGCTCCTCGCCGAGCGTGGTGTCCCCGTCTTCGCGACCGTGCGCACTGTTGCAGACGCGGAGCGGCTGGCAGCGCGACCGGGCGTCGAGCCGGTGCTGTGCGACGTGCGCAGCGACGACGACGTTGCGCGGCTGCGGGCGGCGATCGACGAGCGGGGCGCGGGTCTGTGGGGACTGGTCAACAACGCCGGCGTGGGGCAGGTGGGTCATCTCACGACCGAGTCCATGCAAGACATGCGCGACGTGTTCGACATCAACGTGTTCGGCGTGCATCGGGTCACGAACGCTGTGGTGGATCTGTTGCTCGAGAGCGGTGGGCGCGTCGTGAACATGTCGAGCATCAGCGGCACGCTGTCGTCGGCGGAGATGGGCATCTACAGCATGTCGAAGCACGCCCTGGAGGCATACACGGATGCGTTGTGGGCGCAGTTGCGGGAGCGTGGCGTGCACGTCTGTGCGGTCGCGCCGGGTAACTTCCAGTCGGCGCTCGCGACGAACTTCGTACAGCGCGTGCTGGTGGGCGGGAACCCGAGCGAGTGGCTGCTCAATGCCTACGATCCTGACTTCGATCTCACCCGGAGTCAGTACCCGCCGGCTGACGCGGTGGCGAGCGTGTGCTACCACGCGCTGTTCGATCCGAACCCGCACCGTCGCTACCTCGTCACGCCGGATGCGGACGAGTCGCTCATGACGCTGAGGCAGGCCGCCATGGAACTGCTGGAGTTGAACCGTGCGGCGTCGCATCCGTGCTCGCACGAGGAGCTGCATGCGCTGCTCGACGAGGCGACGGCGCCGATGCACGAGCAGGAGGGGGCGGCGGCCGCGAGCGCGTCCGACGGTTGACCGAAGGTTGCGGCGTCGTGCCCCGGCACGCGACGCCGGGGGCGCTCACGTGGACGCCGATCGGTTCGTCGCGGATGTGGACCATGGTAGGGCGTCGTCCTGGACGACACCGGGCGTCGCATCGCACGCCTGTGGCCACGTCGGAGGCCCGTCTCAGAGCAACGCGTCGGGCCGGGCGGCGTGGGATGATGCAGTCCATGCAGGCCGGCCTTCAACACCTGGTCCACTTCTTCCATGACGAGCGATATCGCTTCAAGACGATCACGATGGCAGCCGCGTCCGAGACCGACGACATCTGCGATGCGATCGCCTCACGAAGAGGGTGGTTCTGGGTCCGCTACTCGCCTCGCGAGCGCGACGGGTACATGCAGCGACGACGCTTCGTCGAGCGAGCCATGTACGACGACTACACGCACGCATTCGGAGGCTTGACGGGCACGGTGCCCGTGTACTGCTACCTCATCCCCGACCTCACGGAGGTGAAGGCGATCGAACTGGCGCAGCGGAGAACGAGGTTCGGCGAGACGGAACCACACGTCGTGATGGTGAAGGTCGAGGACATCGACGATACGAGGAACATGACGTTCACCCTCCACGACAGCCACACGTCGTATCGGGCGAGGATGACGGACGCGGGCCTCGCGTTCGGAGGCGACAGCGACGTTCCCGACGCCTTGCCTGATCATGGCAAGGTCTTCCCGTTCTCGATGATCGAGCAGATCCATGCGGTGTACGGAGCACGGCCGATCAGCTACGAGGTCCAGTTCTGGGATCATGCCGTGCTCGAGCGCGTACGGCACATCCGTCCGATGCGGGGCACGTGATCGTGCGCGCCGCGGTCGGCGCCGTTCCGGCTGCGACTCGGCCGTGCGCGCGGACCGACGCACGCTCGTGGGTCAAGCAACCGCGCTGACGACCGTCCACAGGTCTAGGACGTCGAGATGCACACCGCCGGCGGGTGCGAGTTCGCGGAGCTGCTTCCTCGCCGTCTCACGCGTGTGGTGTGTGGCTCGGGCGTCTCGATCCACCAGGGTGAGCAACGCGAGCTTCTCGAACCCGGCCTCGAGCTCGGCCCAACCGATCAGGACGGCCAACGCCAGTGGGGCTGCCCCCGACATGCGGCAGATGCTCAGCGATCGCGTGAAGTGGTCTCTGGCCGCTCCGAGATCGCATTCCGCCAGGTCGACGAAGCCGAGGTGGTGTAGGGCACTCGCCTCGTTGTGCGAATGGCCGAGGTGGGCGCTCGTCGCAAGGCTGCGCTCGAGCTGCGATCGCGCACCCGAGTAATCGTGTCGTAGGTAGGCGAGGTATGCCGAGCCGTTGA
>SLSM01000185.1 GCA_007130445.1 Trueperaceae bacterium
AGCGGCAGGTCGAGCGTGGCGGCCACCGCCCGCGCGCTCGCGAGCGAGACGGCGAGGATGGCGTTCGCGCCCAGGTTCGACTTGTTCGGCGTGCCGTCGAGCGCGATCATCGTGTGGTCGATGAAGGCCTGATCGACGGCGTCCTCGCCGACGAGCGCCTCGGCGATCGGGCCGTTCACGTTGGCCACCGCCTTCTGCACGCCCTTGCCGCCGAAGCGGGCATCGCCGTCACGCAACTCGACGGCCTCGTGCGCGCCGGTGCTGGCGCCCGACGGTACGAAGGCGCTGGCCTGGACACCGCTGCTGAGCGTCACGGTGGCGCCGACGGTGGGATTGCCGCGCGAGTCGAGGAGTTCGATGGCACGGATGTCGTCTATGATCGTCATGCTGTTCCCTCCAAGGGGAGGCTGGCAGCGCGTCGAGACGGGCGCGGCGCGAAGCGCGATAGCCCGTGAGGGCGCGGCTCAGCCGGTGCGCAGGGGCACGACCATCGCGAGGTAGGCGGGGTCGCCGAGGTCCGTCGCGACGGATGGGGTCGTGGTCCCGGAGAGCTGGAGTTGCAGGTCGCCGTCGATCGGTGAGACCGCGTCGGCGAGGTACTTGGCGTTGTAGGCGAGCGCGATCTCGGGTTCGCTGCCTTCTTGCAAGACGTCGATCGCCTCCTGTGCGCGACCGTAGCTGCCCTCCGCGGTGATCTGCAGGACACCGTCCTTGATGAAGATGTCGACGCGGTGGTTGGCCGACTTGTCGGCCATGACCGCCACGCGCGCCACGGCATCGGCGAGCGCGTCGGCACGCAGCGTCACCTTGACCGGGAACTGAGCGGGGATCACGCGCTCGTAGTCCGGGAACGCACCCTCCATCAGCTTCGCGTTGACCGTGAAGGCCCCGTTCGCGACGGTGAGCTGGTTGCCGCGCAGCGCCAGGCGGGCCGCGCCGGGACCGAGCAGCTTCACGAGCTCGTCGACGCTGCGCCCTGGGATGAGGAGGTCGGCGTCGAGACCCGTCGAAGACACGGCGTGATACGACGCCAAGCGGAACCCGTCGGTGGCCACGGCCCGCGTGCGTCCGTCGTGCAACTCGAGGCGTACGCCGCGGAAGACGGCCTGGTAATCGGCGACCGCAGCCGCGTAGCGCACGTGATCGAGTGCCTTCGCTAGGTCGATTCCCTCGATCTCGCCCTCGAATGCGTCCGGGAACTCGAGCGCGGGAGCGTTGTCGGTCGGAACGAGCTGCAGTTTGGTCGCGAAGGTGCCCGAGGCGATTTCGAGCTCGACGTCGCCGACGTCGAAGGTGACGTCGTCCGCCGGCAGCGCGCGCACGACCATGCCCAGGACTGCGGCGGGGACCGCAACCTCACCCTCGCCACGCACGTCGGCCTCGACCACCGCGCGTACGTCCAGATCGAGGTTGCTGCCGGACAGGACCAGGCGCCCATCGGTGAACGCGATTCGCAGCAGGCTGAGTCCGGGGTTGCTCGAACGCGACGGGATGATGCGTTCGACGTGTCCGAGTGCTTCGGTCAGGGTCTTGGTGGCAAGGTGAACTCTCATCGATGCTCCGGTGTCACTGGTAGGCAGCATACTTGACTGGGCTGCCGGACGTTCAGGACATCTCGACATGGGGGTCCGGACCGGGTTGTCGGGGGCTCGTCGAGACGCATGGTTGATAGAGGGTTCTTCGTAGGGGCTGTCGACTGTGTGGAGAACCATACATGCGCCGTCTGTGACGACAAGGCGACTGTGGATGCGGATGTGGATAAGTAGGTCCACCTTGTGGAGAACCGGCACGAGCCTCCACAGCGCTCCACAGGCACGTCCTGGACGATGTTCTGCACAGCTCCGTCCACAGCGGTTCCACAGGTTGGCGGTGAGTTCTCCACAGCGAGGCGACGTGGCGGCGACGTGGGCATGACGATCCGCTGACCGAACGGCGCCCCATGGCGCCGAACCGAGGCGACGTGCGTGGCCACGGCGTCGTTCAGAGGAGGGCGTCGCGGAGTGTCTTGACGGACTCGGCGACGGCGCTGCCGGCGCTCATATGATCGTTCACCTTCTGCACTGCGTACATGACGGTGGAGTGGTCACGTCCCGAGAAGTACTGTCCGATCTCGGGGTAGCTGTGCGTGGTGAGTTCGCGGATCAGGTACATGGCCACCTGGCGTGCCACCACGAGCTCGTGGCGACGGCCCTTGGAGCGGACGTCGTCGGCCGAGAGCGAGAAGTGCGCCGCGGTGGCGGTGACGATGTCGGGCATGGTACGCGTCACGTCGCTCGGGGCGAACACGTCCGAGAGCGCCTTCGCGGCGCTCTGGCGCGTGAGCGGCTCTTGGTTCATCGACGCGTAGAGGATCGCCCGCAGGAGCGCCCCCTCGAGCTCCCGGATGTTGGACGTGACGTGGCGTGCGATGTAGTCGACGACCTCACCTGGGACCTTGACGCCCCGGTACTCCGCGTTCATCTTCAGGATCGCGACGCGCGTCTCGAACTCCGGTGGCTGGATGTCGGTGATCAGGCCCCACTCGAAGCGGCTGCGGAGTCGGTTCTCGAGCGTGGGGATGTCTTTCGGAGGCCGGTCCGAGGAGACGATGAGCTGTTTGCCCGACTCGTAGAGCGCGTTGAAGGTGTGGAAGAACTCCTCCTGCGTGCGCTCCTTGCCGGCGAGGAACTGGATGTCGTCGACCAGCAGGACGTCGATGGTCCTGAAGCGCTCGCGGAACTGCGACATCCGATCCTCGCGGATGGCGTTGATCAGCTCGTTCGTGAACTGCTCCGTGGTGGCGTACTCGATGCGCGCCTGGGGGAGCCGCTCCGCGACGGCGTGTCCGACGGCGTGCATGATGTGGGTCTTGCCGAGTCCGGACTCGCCGTAGAGGAAGAGCGGGTTGTAGGCCTTGCCGGGCGTCTCGGCCACGGCCATCGCGGCTGCGTGCGCGAGGTTGTTGTTCGGCCCGACCACGAAGTTGGCGAAGACGTACTTCGGGTTCAGCCGCGGGCGCTCGACGCTGGTCGCGACGCTGCCGTTCGCCTCGGGGGCCTGGCTGAACATGTCGGGTTGCTCGGTCTGGGAGAAGCTCACGACCCGGAAGCCGATCTTGGGAGCCGGGGCGCCGAGGTCGCCCAGCGCCTGTTCGATCACATCGCCGAAGTGGCCCTTGATCCAATCGCGGGCGAAGGTGTGCGGCACACCGAGCACGAAAGCGCCGTCTTCGATGCCGAGTGGGCGCACCTGCTTGAACCAGGTGCGGAACTCGGTGTCGGAGATCTTGCCGCGGACGTACTCGAGCACGTCGTCCCAGATGGCGTGATCGCGGGTCTGCATGCCGGCATGGACCTCTCTCGACGCGGCGCCGTGGCTCGCGCGGTCGAAGCGATCGAGGCGCAGCGCGTGTGTTCGTGTCGAACGTAGGAGCCGCGTCGAGATCGATGATGACTCGGCGGCGGGAACGGCAGTCTACCAGATGGACCTGGGGGTGAGGACGGTCACGACCAGCCTGCCGACGGGGACGCGCGAGGCGCGGCCGGGGTGTGTTGAGAGTCCGTCCAGGACGGAACTCCGTGCTACACTCCACGCTCGGTCGGCCGCCTCGTCGCGGCCGTAGGAGGCGGTGTACAGAGCGTGGTCGGCGACGGGTACGACGTGGTGGTGGTGGGTGGCGGTCACGCCGGGATCGAGGCGGCGGTGGCGGCCGCGCGGCTCGGGGCGCGGGTGGCGCTGGCGATCCCGAACCCCGAGACGATCGGCGTGATGCCCTGCAACCCGGCCATCGGTGGTCCCGGCAAGTCGCAGTTGGTGTTCGAGGTCCACGCCCTGGGCGGTGCGATGGCGGCGCTGGCCGACGCCACTGCGATCCACGGACGCACGCTGAACGCCTCGAAAGGACCAGCGGTGCAATCGTTACGCGTTCAGAACGAACGCGATGGTTACGCCGCTGCCGCGCGTGCGCTGGTCGAGGCGACGGCGGGGCTGAGCGTGGTGCGTGGCGAAGTCGCAGCGCTCGAGGTTGCCGCCGCGGGCCCCTCGCCGTCGCGGCGCATCGCGGGTGTGCGGTTCAGCGATGGACGCACCCTCGCGGCCGGCGCCGTGGTGCTCTGTGCCGGCACGTTCTTGCGGGGGGTCGTGTGGTACGGGCGAAAGCAGCGCGATGCGGGGCGCCAAGGTGAGCCGCCGGCGCGGCACTTGTCGCACAGCCTCATCGCAACGGGCCATCGGCTCAGTCGTTTCAAGACGGGGACGCCGCCGCGCGTGCGCGCCGACAGCGTCGCCTTCGACGAGCTGCAGGTGGTGCCGGCCGAGATCCCGCCCGTGGCGTTCAGCGGGACACCGGGCCCGCGCGTGACCGAGAGCCCGACCTGGTTGACGCGGACGACTGCCGAGACGCACGCGTTGATCAGGGCCAACCTGGGCGAGTCGGCCATGTACGGGGGTGACATCGCCGGTGCTGGACCACGGTACTGCCCGTCGATCGAGGACAAGGTGGTGCGCTTCGCCGACAAGGATCACCACCTGCTGTTCGTCGAGCCTGACGGCATCGATACCAGCGAGGTGTACCTGCAAGGGTTCTCGTCGTCGCTGCCGCCGGCGATCCAGGAGCGAATGGTCCGGACGCTACCCGGCTTCGCTCGCGCGACCATCCAGCGCTACGCCTACGCGGTCGAGTACGACGCGCTGGATCCGAGCCAACTCGACGTGACGCTGATGTCGCGCGTCGTGGCGGGACTCTTCAGCGCGGGTCAGATCAACGGCACGAGTGGGTACGAGGAGGCGGCGGCGCAGGGGCTGCTGGCCGGCGTGAACGCCGTGCGGTACGTGGACGGTGCGGAGCGCGTGACGCTGCGGCGCGACGAGGGCTACCTCGGCGTGCTGGTCGACGACCTGGTGCGCTGGGGCGTGGGTGAGCCGTACCGCATGCTGACGTCGCGCAACGAGTACCGATTGTTGCACCGACAGGACAACGCCCACGCCCGGTTGGCGGGGCATGGCCACGCGTGGGGCCTGGTGGGGCCCGAGCGCCTGGCCGCGGTGCGGGCCGGCGAGGCTCGGGTGGCCGCGGAGGTGGCACGGTTGGGAGCCGTCCGCGCCGATGGCGAGCTGGCGACGACGCTGCTGTGTCGGCCGGGGTCGAGCTACGACGCCGTGATCGGACGCGTCGGCTCGCCGGATGTGGCGCTGAGCCCGGACGAGCGACGGCGGGTAGAGATCGAGGTGCGCTACGCGAGCTACATCGAGCGCAGCGCGCGGCAGTTGGCGGGCCGCAGTCAGTTCGAGCGGCTGGGACTGGAGGGGGTCGCGTTCGAGCGCGTGGCGAGCCTGTCGGCCGAGGGTCGGCAGGCGCTCGAACGAGCGGCACCAGCGACCGTCGGAGCCGCCCAGCGGGTACGAGGCGTACGTGACAGTGACGTGGCGGCGCTGTTGGTGCACCTCAAGGCTCGTGGCGCTGTTTCACGTGAAACAGCGGGTTCGTAGGCGATGCGACCGGCGGCCGGCGAGGGCGACGTAGGAGCTGGCGAACTCGAGCGTGACGCCGCCGCGGAGGCGGCCATCGCGACCTACCGCGGACTGTTGCTGCGCTACCACCGCACGCTCGACTTGATGTCCGACCGAGGCCTCGACGGCCTCGACGGGAAGCTCGACGACGCGTGGGCCTACGCCCGCGCGGTCGCGGCGTGGGCTGGGCCAGGGTGCGTCGTCGACGTCGGCAGCGGGGCAGGGCTGCCAGGCGTCGTCGTCGCGGCGGCGTTGCCCGACAGGGCCGTGGTGTGGGTCGAGCGGCGGAAACGGCGTGCCACGTTCCTGGGCTTGGTTGCGGCCGCGTGCGGCCTCGCGCAGGTCGAGGTGGTGACTGGGGACGTGCGGATGCTCGCCAGCGGGGCGTTGCCGGGTCCGCTGGTGGCCATCACGGCGCAGGCCGTGGCCGGGTGGACCGATCTGTACGCCTGGACGCGACATCTGCACCGTGAGCGCGTGCTGTTGGTCGCGCGGCGCGGGCCGGCATGGTCCGAGGAGGTAGCGGCGCTTGGCCATGCGATCGGCGCGGATGCCCAGGTGCTCGCCTCGGAAGGGCTCGGGCGTGGTGGTACGCTCGTCGTGCTGAGCGTGCCGGGAGGGCGTCCGTGCCGGTGATCGGTGTCATCAACCAGAAGGGCGGGGTCGGCAAGACGACGACGGCGATCAACCTGTCGGCGGCGCTTGCGCAGGTCCGTAATGTGTTGCTGGTCGATCTCGACCCGCAGGCGAACGCGACCAGCGGCCTGGGTCTGTTGCCGTCGTCGTCGGTGTACGACGTGCTGAGCGGTCGCAGCTCGGCGCGGAAGGCGGTGCTGCGGGCGCGCCAGAAGAATCTCTCGGTGCTGCCTGCGTCGGCGGAACTCGCGGGGGCGGCGATGGAGCTCGACGCGAGCGCGGAGGACGTGCAACTGCTCGCAAAGGCGTTGATCGGGGTGCGGCCGAGCTACGAGTTCATCGTCATCGATGCGCCACCGTCGTTCGGTGCCCTCACGCTCAACGCGTTGGCGGCCGCCGACCACCTGATCCTGCCGGTGCAATGCGAGTACTACGCGCTCGAGGGGATAGCCGGGATGATGGACACGATCGAGCGCGTGCGCAAGGCCTTGAACCCGGACCTACGTGTGTTGGGTCTGCTGCTGACGATGGCGGACCATCGCACCAACCTGTCGCAACAGGTGGAGGCGAACGTGCGGAAACACTTCGGTGAGCTGGTGTTCGACGTCGTCGTGCCACGAAGCGTGCGGCTGGCGGAGGCGCCATCGCATGGACTGCCGATCTTCGAGTACGCGCCAGCATCCGCGGGCGCGATCGCATACGGTGCCATGGCGCAGGAGGTGTTGCAGCGTGTCAGCGAAGCCTAGAGGGCTCGGACGGGGGCTCGACGCGTTGCTCCCACGGAGCGATGGTGGTGGGCGTCAGATGGCGCTGACCGAGCTGCGCGTCTCGCCGCTGCAGCCGAGGCGCGTGTTCGACGAGGCGACGCTGGCCGAGTTGGCGGCGTCGATCGCCGAGAAGGGCGTGCTGCAGCCGCTGCTGGTACGGCCATGCGAGGACGGCTTCGAGATCGTGGCGGGTGAGCGACGCTTCCGTGCCGCGCAACGAGCCGGCCTCGACCGGGTGCCCGTGGTGGTTCGCGAGCTCAGCGATCAGGAGACGCTCGAGATCGCCATCGTCGAGAACCTGCAACGTGAAGACCTGAACCCGGTCGAGGAGGCACGGGCGTTCCGGCAGTTGATGGGGTACGGCCTGACGCAGGAGGCGGTCGCTCAGGCCGTGGGCAAGAGCCGTTCGGCCGTGGCGAACACGCTGCGGCTGTTGACGTTGCCCGCGGCGGCGCAAGAGGCGCTCGAGTCAGGGGTCATCAGCGCCGGACACGCCCGGGCGGTCTTGGCGCAGCGACCGGAGGATCGGGACTGGGCGCTGCAGCAGGTCATCGGTCGACACCTGTCGGTGCGCCAGGCGGAGTCGTTGCGTCGACCGACGCTCGGCGCCGGTCGCGGACGTGCTGCGGACCGCGACGAGCGCCATGCGGCACTGGCCGAGGACCTCACGCGTTTCGTGGGTGCGCGGGTGCGGGTCCGTGGCGGCACCAAGGGCACGATCGAGATGCACTTCCACGACACCGACGAGTTGCAGCGGCTGCTCGAGTTGCTCGGCTACCAGCCCTGAGCCATGCCGCCGACACGCGGCGGTTGCCACTGGTCGCCGTCCGTTCGGACCGGCCTGCCACGCGGCAGCTGTTTCACGTGAAACACGACGACGGCCGGGGTCCGGTTGGGACGGTGGTACCATGTCCGCTCGTGAGCCGCCCGACGAGGCGGACCCAGTCGACTCCACCGGAGGCACCACCATGAAGCCAGTCGTCCGAGTCGCCGTCACCGGCGCTGCAGGCCAGATCGGATACGCGCTGCTCTTCCGCATCGCCTCGGGGGCCATGCTCGGCCCACAGCAGGCCGTCGAGTTGCGGCTCCTCGAGATCCCACAAGGGATGAAGGCGCTCGAAGGGGTCGAGATGGAGCTCAACGACGGCGCCTTCCCGCTCTTGCGGTCGATCACGGCGACCGATGATCCGAACGTCGCCTTCGAGGGCGCAGATGTGGCCCTGCTCGTGGGTTCGCGGCCGCGGGGGCCGGGCATGGAGCGCAAGGACCTCCTCGAGGCCAACGGAGCCATCTTCACCGTGCAGGGCAAGGCCCTCAACGACCACGCCGCGCGTGACGTCAAGGTCCTCGTCGTCGGGAACCCCGCGAACACGAACTGCCTGATCGCCATGCGCAACGCTCCCGACCTCGCACCCGAGCAGTTCTCGGCGATGACGCGGCTCGACCACAACCGGGCGATCAGCCAACTCGCGGCCAAGACCGGTGCGGCGACGGCCGACGTCGCACGCATGATCGTGTGGGGGAACCACAGCGCCACGCAGGTGCCGGACCTGGCCCACGCCACGGTGGCCGGCCGGCCCGCACCTGAAATCATGGACGACGCCTGGGTGCGCGAGACCTTCATCCCGACGGTGCAGCAGCGGGGCGCTGCCATCATCGCCGCGCGCGGGGCGTCGAGCGCCGCCTCCGCTGCCTCCGCCGCGATCGACCATGTGCGCGACTGGGTACACGGCACGAAGGACGGCGACTGGGTCAGCATGGCGATCCCGGGAACGGGCGCCTACGGCGTCGGCGACGGCCTCGTGTTCTCGTACCCCGTGACGGTCACGGGTGGCGAGGTGCGCGTCGTCGAGGGACTGACCATCGGCGACGACGTCCGTGCCCGCATGCAGGCCACCGAGCAGGAGTTGATCGAGGAGCGCTCGGCCGTCGAACACCTGCTGTAAGCGGCGTGTGCATGGGTGGGTTTCGGGGGGGAGCGGCCAGCGCCGCTGCCCCCGAACACTGCGAGATCGGCGAACGCGGCGGTGCGCACGACGGCCTCGCGAACTTCGGAACCGTTCCGATGATGATAAGCTCACGACAGGAATGCAGCGAGGCCGTCTATCGGCGGCATCGTTGCGAGAGGCGGATGATGGTGAGCGCGCTGGATCGTCAACCCGAGCGGCCGTGGGGCCCCAGTGAGGTGCGCGAGGTGTTGCGCTCCCGCGGGTTGCGCTACAGCCGTCCGCGGCGCGTGATCCTGGGTTACCTGTCGGAGCGCGATCGGCACGTGAGCGCCGAGAACCTCTACCTCGCCTTGAAGCAGCGCGGCGAGGATCTCAGCCTGTCGACCGTGTACCTCAACCTCGGCGTCTTGGCTGAGGCCGGTCTCGTGCGGGCGTTCAGTGGCGCCAGCGGTGAGGTGCTCTACGACTCCAACCCGTCACAGCATTACCACGTGATCTCGCCCGACACGGGCGAGGTGATCGACGTGACGCCGCCGTTGGTCGACGGACAGCCCTTGAGCGAGTTCCTGCGTTCGTACGTCGAGAGCCAGACGGGTTGGGAGATCGAAGAGCCGCGCGTGACGCTCCGCGGTCGCGCACCGCGAAGCGACGCGGCGACCGGCGAGCACGGCGAAGC
>SLSM01000234.1 GCA_007130445.1 Trueperaceae bacterium
CAGAAGTCGTCCGGTAGGCGCTCGAGGGTATCGCTCGGGGGCGGCGCCGTGGGCGGCGCCCCCGTCACGCTTTTCTTAGGCGGTGCCTCGCGTTCGGCTGCGGACGGCGGAGACGGCTCGGCGACAGCCTCGGCTGCGGGCGCGCTGGCCGGTGCTGGTGCGGGTACGTCGTCAGCCTGACGCCCGGGCGCGGTGGCCGGTGCCGTACCCGTGGCGGCGCCGGCTGCGCGCTGCATGCGGCCGCTCGGGCCTACGACGAGCACGTCGTGGTGGGCACCGCCCGCGGCGTCGACGAGGTCGAGGAAGGCAGTCTCGCGGCGCTGCAGCTGGCCGAAGTGGAACGCATGACGCTCGTCGTAGCGGACGTCGAGGCGGTTGCCCTCGACGCTCGCCTCGGCCGGGAGCAAGAACGCCTTGAGTTGTGGGCCGGCGCGGGCGAGCAACGAGTGCCAGCTCAGCGTCGCGGGGCGCTCGCCGCCCGCGCTCGTTCGCTCCTGCCGTTCGCGTCGTGCGTTGGGGTCGAACCCGACCGGGGACGACGGGGGTGTGGCGCTGGTCGCAGCGACGTCTGGTTCGCGTCGCGAGGCGATGCCGCGCTCGCTGTCCGACGTGCCCACCGGCTGCGGCGCCGGCGTCGCGCGATGCGCCTCGTCGCGGGTCGCTTCGCGCGTCGGTGCCGCCGCTGGGGCGCGCATCGCCGCGGCGACGCGGATCAGCGTGACCTCGAGTGCGTAGAGGTCGCCGCGCCGGACGAACCGCTCGTGGGCGTCGTCGATCACGTGCAGCGCTCGGACGATGGCCTCCTCGTCGAGGTCGAGGTCGAGCGCCGAGTCGACACCGGTGCCCCGGACACGGGCGACGAGCACGTCGCGGAGGGTGCGGCCGACCTGCTCGGCCAGCGTCCGCGGAGCGAAGCCGTCGGCGTAGAGTTCGGCGGCGGCGCTCAGCACCGGACCGAGGTCGCCGTCCGCGAGTGCGCCGACCAGCTGCGCCAGGCGGTCGGACGGCGGCAAGCCGAGCGCACCTTCCACGCCGTCGCGCGTGATCGGCTCGCCCGAGGCGAGGAGCCGCTCGAGCATCGACTCGGCGTCGCGCATGGCACCGTCCGCCGCGCGCGCCAGCAGTGCCAACGCGTCGTCGTCGGCGCTGCGATCGGCTTCGTGCACCAGGCGCCGAAGCTTCCCGCCGATCTCGTCGTCCGACAAGCGCCGGAAGCGGAAGTGCTGGCAGCGCGACAGCACCGTGGCCGGGAGCTTCTCGGGCTCGGTGGTGGCGAGCACGAAGAGCAGCCCCGGCGGCGGCTCCTCGAGCGTCTTCAGCAGCGCGTTTGCGGCCGCGCGGGAGAGCATGTGCGCCTCGTCCAGGATCCAGACCCGGCGTCCGCCGCGCAAGGGTGCCAAGCGCACCTGCTCACGCAGCTCGCGCACGTCGTCGACCGAGTTGTTCGAAGCGGCGTCGAGTTCGATCACGTCGGGGTGTCCGCCGGATTGCACGGCCAGGCACGACGCGCAGTGCCCGCAGGGTCGTTCGTCGGCACCTGCGTCGCAGTTCACCGCCATCGCCAAGAGGCGCGCGCTCGTCGTCTTGCCGACCCCGCGCGGGCCGGAGAAGAGATAGGCGTGCCCGATGGCGTCGCGCCGAAGCGCCGCGACGAGGAGACCGGTGACGTGGTCCTGGCCGACGACCTCGTCGAAGCGCGCCGGACGGGCGCGCTGGTAGATGGCCGGCATGCCGGAGGCTACCACGGGGGACCGTGCGGCCGGACGGCGGTATCGTGGGCGTCGCACGGTCGCGCGACGCCGCTCGCGGTGTCGCGCCGGCTCGCTGCACGGGAGGGTTCGCGGTGTTCCATCCGTACCTGCTCGACGGGCCGCTCGCCGCTGCGTGGTGGCCGTCCGTCGCGACGATCGAGACTGCGTTGGCCGACGGGGACGTCGCGGCCGTCACCTCGGCGCACGCGAGCGTGACTCGTTCGCTGGTCGCCGCCGGCAGCCCCGACCTCGCGCATGCGGTAGCGGACACGGTGCTCTTCGGGGAGGGGACGTGGGCGCGTCACGTCGGCAGCGCCGTCGAGCGCCAGCGTGATCCGCTCGCTCCCGCCGGTGTGCGCGAGGCCGCGCTCGCGGACCTCCGGGCGCTCTCGGCCCTCGTGCGGCGCGATTGGCAGCGCGACGTGGAGACGCTGGTGGGCCGAGCGTTGCCACCCTGGCGCGACCTCGCGGCTGGGCCGCACGCCGAGGCGGCGACGGTCGGCGCGCACCGTCTGGCGGCTGCGCTGTCGAGCGGCGACGTCGAGCGCGCGGTCGCGGCGCTCGCCGAGGCGGCGCGCACGGCGGGCGCCGGCCCCCTCGCACGGCACTACGCCTACGCCTGGGACGGCACACGGCTCGTGGGCGTGCACGCCCCAGCGAGCGCGCGACTCGACGATCTGATCGGCCTGGAGCGTCAGCTCGAGCCCTTCCTCGCCAACGTCGAGGCCTTCCTGGCCGGCCACAGCGCGCTGGCCACGCTGCTGTACGGGCCGCGCGGCAGCGGCAAGTCGACCACGGTGCGGGGGCTGCTGGAGCGCTTCGCCAGCAGAGGGTTGCGATTGGTCGAGCTACCCGTGGCGCATTTGGACCAACTCGGTCGTGTGCTCGCCGAACTCGCGCGTCAACCCAGGCCGGCGGTCCTGATGCTCGACGACCTCGCCTTCGACGACGGCGACGAGCGGTTGCGGCCGCTGAAGAGCCTGCTCGAAGGCAGCCTGCTGACGCGGCGCGAGCGCGTGCTCGTGATCGCGACGTCGAACCGCCGGCATCTGGTGCGAGAGCGGCACGGCGACAGGCCGGACCCGCTCGACGCCGACGTCCATGCCTGGGACACGCATCACGATCGGCTGGCGCTGGCCGACCGGTTCGGGCTCACGATCACGTTCCCGACGGCCGACAGGCGCGCATTCCTGGCGATCGTCGCGGCGCTGGCGGCCTCGGCCGGCCTGCCCGACGACGAGACGCGCGAGGGCCGTGCGCTGCGCTTCGCAGCCTGGGGCAACGGTTACTCGGGGCGCACGGCACGGCAGTTCGTCGATCGCGAGCGCTCCGGGTACCACGACCGCTGACGCAGACGCCTCGTCAGGGTTGTCGCGCGGCGTGTTCTGGACCGGGCATACGTCGGTCCAGGACGAGGTTCGCAAGGGCGTAGGCCTCGCCGCGTCGAACGCTGCCGGAAGGCTCGGGCACGCGCAGACCGCTCGACTGGAGATCGGCCCAGGTGTCGCCGGGCGGACAGCGCTCGAGTGCACACAAGGCCGCCGCCGTGATGCGCGCTGCGGTTGCCGCGTCGAGCGGACCGGCGTCGAGACCGAAGCGCGCCACGAGGACCTGTCCGGTCACCTCGTCGTGGTACGCGCGCTGGAACACGTTGGACAGCAAGAAGACCAGGGCCGTGCGGCTCGACTCGACACCGAGTCGCGGCTCGTTGTCGTAGCCGCCGACGGCCAATCCCCAGCGCAGCATGGCTCGGTAGTCGGCGTAGTGCGCGTGCCCGACGGGACCGACGGATCGCCGCGGCCTGACGGCCGGGAGGTAGGCGCCGCGCGAGGCGAGGGACTCACGGACGTCGCGCACCACCGCGGGGTCGTGCGCTACCTCGCGCGGCGTCTTGTCGAGCGCCGCTGCGATGGCGGCGGCCACGCCGACGGCCTCACCGAGCGCCATGCCGAACGGCACGACGCGCGCGCTGCTCTGCGCGATCGGATCGAAGCCGGCCGATCGACCAACGACCCACACCCCGTCGACGTCGACGGGTACGGTCATGCACAAGCGCGCACCGTAGATGTCGGGCAGGCCGAACACGAAGCCGTCGTCGGTGGGACGCAACGTCTGGACGTCGAGCGGGTACCCCCCCGCAGCGACGTCCTGGTCCGTCACCACCGAGTCCAGGACGTGGTCCACGGTCAGGCTGCAGGAAGCCACCAGATGGCGTGTCTGGCGAACGTACAGCGCCTCGGCGACGCCGCCCGAGCGCGCGGCTGCGAAGCCGGGCACGTCGAGCGCCAACCAGGCGATCACCGCGTCGACCTCCGCGGCTGCGCGTGCCAACCCCTCGGCGCGGCTCATCGGGTCGAACGGATCGACGTCGTAGATCAGCAAGGCGTTGACCAACACGGTGCCGTCGTCTTGCCGACCCAGGTTCAGGCCGCGCAGCCGGATGCCCGGGGTGCTGGCCCGGAACGCCGCGGGATGCCCGCCGAAGTGGCCATAGGCGACGCGATCGTCGACGTACGCGTAGCTCCGGCCGCGCGCACGCGCGCCATGGCGCAGCGCGGCCCAGTCGACGCCATCGATCTGGAACACCAGCGTGTCGACCATGCGCGCGTCCAAGCCGATCGCGGCGAAGCCGATGGTGCTGCGCGCGCCCGCTGCCGCCGCCAGGTCCGCGTCGCCGGTGCCGTCGATCACGGTGTCCGCCCTGATCGGCGCCTCGCCCGCGGGCGTGACACCGATCACGCGGCCCTCGTGCAGCAAGGGCGCGAGCGGCGGGGCCCCCAGGCGCAGCTCGACGCCGGCACGCTCGAGCAGGTCGAGGAACGCGCGCTCGCCGCGCGCGACGTCGAACGCGTTGCCGCGCCCCACGGCGCGCCACCAGCGCTCGAACACGCCGCGTTGGTAGTCGACGGGCGTCACGCGCAGGTCGAGCACGTTCATCGCCCCGCGGATGAACAGCCCGCCCACCCGCGCGTCCTCGCTGATCAGGAGGGTACGCGCGCCGGACTCTGCGGCGGCGACCGCAGCGGCGATGGCCTCGGGCTCGGATCCGACGACGACGACGTGGTACGAGCCTTGCGGCTCGGTCGCTGCCCAGGCCTGACCGGCGGTGGCCAACAGCCACACGGCGAGGGCGTGGGTGAGCGCACGCCGAACGGCGGTGGCGGCGACGCGGTTCACAGGACCCCGAGTTCGCCGAGGTCGGCCACGACGTCGCGCGCGGCGTGAGGCCGGCCCAACGCTGCTGCCGCGGCCGACATGCGTGCTCGCCGCGCGGGGTCGCCGAAGAAGCGGGAGAGCTTGTGGTTGAACACGGTCAGCGGTTCGATGCGCATGCCCGCCCCGGCCTCGAGCAGGTAGGTGGCGTTCGCCTCCTCCTGGAGCGGGTACGGTTGCACGATGGCCATCGGGAGACCGGCCGCGAGCGCCTCGCTCGACGTCAGGCCGCCAGGCTTGCCGGCCATCAGATCGGCGGCGGCCATGTACGTGGGCACCTGGTCGGTGAACCCGAGCAGGCGCATGCGCACGAGCCCGCGCGCCTCTGCGGCCGGCGACTTGAGCTGGGCGACGAGATCGGGTGAACGGCCGCACACGATCACCACCTGGAGTGGCCAGCGCAGCGCCGCGAGCTGTTCTACGAGCGCCGTCACGGTGCGCGCCTCCATCCCGCCAGCCATCAACAACAGGACGTCGCGGTCGGCATCGAGGTCGAGCTGCGTTCGCGCTTCGGCCCGCGTCGGCAACGCCGCGAACCGCGCGTCGATGGGGATGCCGGTCACCCGGATGCGCTCGGACGAGACGCCCGAGGCGGCCAAGTGCACGGCCATCTCCTCGGCCCCGACGTAGTAACGCCTAATGCTCGAACGCAGCCACAGGGCGTGCGCGAAGAAGTCGGTGATCACCTGAACCTGCGGGATCGCCAGCGGTCGGCGCTGTGCCGAGAGGATCTCGGGCCCCAAGAAGTGCGTGTGGATCACGAGCGTCGGGCTCGTGCGCGCGATCTGGCGAGGCAGGTGGTGGCTGAGGAGTCTGGCGAAGCGGGCCCGCAGGCGCAACAGCCGCGTCTCGTCCTCGGTGGGTCGGCGGTCGAGCCGCTTTCCGAACCAGTCGACGAGGTCGGGCGCGCTGCGCACCAGGTCGAAGTACGCCTGGCGGTAGAGCCGACGGAACGGCACGGTGGTGTAGTCGAGCAGGTCGACGTGGCTCGTCTCGGCTCCGAGCGTGCTCAGGGCGGTCTCGAGCGCTCGGCCGGCGGCGACGTGCCCGCTGCCGATGGACGCGGACACGATGAGGACTCGGCGCGTGGACACCCGGGGAGTCTACCAACGCTCGGGCTTCGCCCTCGTCCCCCGTGTCGCGCTGTGGCGGGCGCTGTCCTCATCGCGCTCAGCGTGTGGGTGGTACGTTCGAACGCTGAGGAGGACCGATGCGTCGTCTCGTTCGGTTTGGTTTCCTGGCTGCCCTGGCGCTGCTCGTCGCATGCGATCCAGACGCGGCGCCGCAGTTGCACGACGTCACCATCACGGGTGTGGTGGACGCCCGGCTCGGCTACCTGTACGGCGAGCCCAGGAGCTTCACGCTGGACGGCGAGACCGTCACGCTCGCGGCGGCCGACCCCACCGCCCTCCGTGTGCCGCTCTCCGTGACGGGGAGCCTGAGCGTCGACGGCGAACCGTTCCTGCGGACGCCGGTCGAGCCGATCGCGGCGCCCGTGGACGTGCGCCGCATCCCGCTGACGACCGACGTCCAGGTTCGCACCATCGCGTCCACCCGGGCCTTGCTCTACTACGACGGCAACAGCTGGTTCGTCCTCGGCGAGGACGACCAGGCGGGGCTCGACCTGCGTGTGACCCCGAGGCCGCGCAGCGCTCGGTTGCGCGGACTCGGCGAACTCACGGTGACCGAGGCCGACACCATCGCCGGCTACCTCGAGTCGCTCGGGGAGCCGCTCGTCGTCAGCGTGTTGGGCGGTGCCGACGTGCCGCGCCGCAGCGTGGACGGTCTCGCCGAGTACCGCGCCACCGCGCTGCACGTCCAGACGGGTCTGGCCACGGACGCCGGTGCGTTCCGTCCCGCGCCCCGGACGGTGCAGTGGGAGAGCGTCGCCAGCGGGCAGCAGGCCGTCAACGTGCCGCGTCCGACGTTCAGGCTCGTGCGTACCGAGGCGGAACTCCGCTCGATCTGGAACCAACTGCACGGAGCGCAGCTCACCATTCCACCGTTGCCGAGCGTCGACCTCGCGCGCGAGACGGTGCTGGTCGTGATGATGGGCCAGCGGCCGACGGGCGGTTACGCCGTGGACGTGCGCGGCGTCTCGCTCGAGGGCACCGACCTGTTCGTCGACGTCCGCCTGGTCGAGCCCTCGTCCGGCGCCGTCACCACCAGCGCCCTCACCAGCCCATGGGCCGTGGTGCGGGTGCTGCGGGGCGACGTCAGCGCCGCCTGGTTCCGCGACCCCGACAGCGGTCGGCTCTTCGCGGTCGCCCGCCGCGACGACTGAACTGGTGGCGCAGCCGATCGCGTGACCCTGCCGCGCCCCCGTCGGCGCCAGCGCTCAGGTCAGGGTCGTGGGGTCGAACAGGCGCCGATACTCCTTGATCGCGAAGCGGTCGGTCATGCCGGCGAGGTAGTCCACGATCGCCCGCTCGAGGCCCAGCGCCGCGGCGTGATCTCGCACGTCCGGTGCCAACATGGTCGGCGTCTCGCGGTAGGCAGCGAAGATCCGCTCCAGGATGTGATCCGCCTTGCGCGTCATGCGGATCAGCCGATGGTGGAAGTAGAAGCGCTCGTACAGGAAGCGCTTGAGTTCGGCGAGTTGCCCCGCCACGGCGTCGTCCGGACCGACGAGCACCACAGGATGCGCGCGCACATCGTCGATGCTGCCGACGCCCGCGGCCCGGATCCGCCGCTCGCTGTCCTCGATCACGGCGTCGATCGCCGTGCCCAACAGCTCGCGCACCAGCACGTAGCGATCACGGGTGCCGAACGCATTGGGATCGATCGCCAGGCGTTCCATCAGCCGAGCAACGAGGGGGACGTGCGCGACCTCCCTGATGTCGAGGTGCCCCGAGCGCAGTCCGTCGTCCAGGTCGTGGGCGTTGTAGGCGATCTCATCCGCGACGTTCACCACCTGTGCCTCGATCCCGGGACGGAGATCGGGCTCCCACGACGCGTCCGGGACGTCGTACTCGGTCTCGTGCTTCATGATCCCTTCGAGCGTCTCCCAGGTCAGGTTCAGACCGGGGAAGGCGGCGTAGCGGCGCTCGATGTCGGTGACGATGCGCAGGCTCTGCTGGTTGTGGTCGAAACCACCGATGCCTTCCGCCAGCCGGTTGAGGGTGCGCTCGCCCGCGTGGCCGAACGGCGGGTGCCCGAGGTCGTGGGCCAGGGCCACCGTCTCGGCGAGGTCCTCGTTGACGCCCAGAGCGCGGGCGATCGAGCGCGCCACCTGCGCGACCTCCAGGGTGTGTGTCAGGCGCGTCCGGTAGTAATCGCCTTCGTCGTTGACGAAGACCTGGGTCTTGTACTCCAGCCGCCTGAAGGCGCTCGTGTGGATCACACGGTCCCGGTCCTTCTGGAAGGCCGTCCGGTGGGCGCTCTCGCTCTCCTCATGGACGCGACCGCGGCTCGCGTCGGCGAAGGCTGCGTAGGGGGCGAGGACGGCGCGCTCGGCCGCTTCGAGGCGGGCACGGGTCATGATCATGGACGCATCGTAGCAGCGCCGCCGGCGGCACCCGGCCGTCCCCCGCGGCTGGTACGCTGCGCCCCGTGAGCGCCTTGGATCGCTACCTCGACGCCGCGCTCGAGGCCGCCTTCGCGGCCGGTCGGCGCACCCTGGCACACTTCCAGACGCCCCTCGACGTCGAGCGCAAGGCCGACGACAGCCCCGTGACCATCGCAGACCGCGAGGCCGAGACGCTGCTGCGCGAGCAGCTCGAGCGCGCCTTCCCCGACCACGGCATCGTGGGCGAGGAGTTCGGCACGAGCCGTCCCGGGACCAGCCATCAGTGGTACCTCGACCCGATCGACGGCACGAAGTCGTTCGTGCGCGGCGTGCCGCTGTACGGTGTGCTCGTGGGACTCGAGATCGACGGCCGCGTCGAGGTGGGGGTGGCGCACTTCCCGGCGCTGGGCGAGACCGTCGCCGCCGCGTCCGGTGGTGGCACGCGCTGGAACGGCCGGCGCGTCACGGTCCGCGCGAACCCGGCGCTCGGCGACGCCTTCGTGGGCTTCACGGACGCCGCGTCGTTCGCCCATCACGGGCGAGCGCGCGCGTGGCACGAGGTCCAGGCGCGCACGGCGTACCGTCCGGGCTGGTCCGACGCGTACGGCCACGCGTTGGTCGCGACGGGCCGCCTCGACGCGATGCTCGACCCGGTGATGCACCCCTGGGACTGCGGACCGTTCCCGGTCCTGCTGCGCGAGGCGGGTGGCCGCTTCGGAGCCTGGGATGGCCGCGAGACGATCCACGGCGGCGAGGCCGTGTCGTGCGGCGCGGCGCTGTGGCCGGCGTTGGCGCCGCTGTTGGCGCTGCGGGACGAGGCCTCCGCCTGAACCCGTCGGCGCACCTGGGTCCTCTGACACATCTCCGCGCCTGCGTCCGGCACTACACTAGGCGCATGCAGGGTCACGCACGGCGCCCCACCGTCACCTCCTTCATCGGCCACGTGCCTGTCGGGAGTGAGCACCCCATCGTCGTCCAGTCGATGACGAACACCGACACGCGCGACGTGCTCGCGACCACCGCGCAGGTCGCCACGCTGGCCCGGGCCGGCAGCGAGATCGTCCGCATCACCGTCAACGACGCGGGCGCCGCGGCCGCGGTGCCCGAGATCCGCGCGCGCCTCGACGACATGGGCGTCGTCGCGCCGCTCGTCGGGGACTTCCACTACAACGGCCACATCCTGTTGCGCCAGTTCCCCGACACCGCGGAGGCCCTGGCGAAGTACCGCATCAACCCTGGCAACGTCGGCGCCGGACGGCACCACGACACCAACTTCACCACCATGATCGAGGTCGCCAAGGAGTACGGCCGCCCGGTGCGGATCGGCGTCAATTGGGGTTCGCTCGACCAAGCGCTCCTCACGGCCCTGATGGACGAGAACGCGCGCCTCGACGAACCGCTCCCGGCGCGCGAGGTGATGGTCGAGGCGATGCTGCGCTCCGCGCTCGACTCCGCCGAGCTGGCCGAGCGCATCGGCCTCCCACACGACCACATCCTCATCTCCGCCAAGGTCAGCAACGCTCGCGATCTCTGGGACGTCTACCGTCGCCTGGCGCAGCGCTGCGACTACCCGCTGCACCTGGGTTTGACCGAGGCGGGCATGGGGATCAAGGGCGCCGTGTCGTCGACGGCGGGTCTCGCGGTGTTGCTGGCGGAGGGCATCGGCGACACCATCCGCGTGTCGCTCACGCCAGATCCCGGCGCGCCGCGGGAGCGCGAGGTGGAGATCGCGCAGGAGGTCCTGCAGGCGCTGGACCTGCGTCGCTTCGCACCCAGCGTCGTCGCCTGCCCAGGCTGTGGCCGGACGACGAGCACGCTGTTCCAGGAGATGGCGCGCGACATCCAGGCGTACTTGAAGGCGCAGATGCCGCACTGGAAGGAGCGCTACCCCGGCGTGGAGGACCTCAAGGTGGCGGTGATGGGGTGCGTGGTGAACGGTCCCGGCGAGTCCAAGCACGCCGACATCGGCATCTCGCTGCCGGGCACCGGCGAGTCGCCCAAGGCGCCGGTGTACCGCGACGGCGCCTTCGTCACGACGCTCCAGGGCGACGCCATCGTGCCGGAGTTCAACCGCATGCTCGACGACTACGTCGAAGCGCGCTTCGGTGGCGGTCGCGGCGCTGGTCCGCTCGACCGCGTGCGTGAGCGCGTGGAGCTGCCCGGGGCCTAGGCGCCTCCGTTTCGTGCGCCGCGTCACCGTTCCTGGCGGCGTGTTCGTGTGACCCTGCCGGAGGGACGGGAGAGGGGCAGCATGACCATCGCCGAGGCGATCGCCGACTGCACGCGAGTCACCAAAGCCCATTCGGGGACCTTCTACCTGGGGACCCGATTCTTCCGTGGCGACAAGCGCCGGGCCGTCACCGTGGTGTACGCCGTCTGTCGGCAAGGCGACAACGCCGTCGACGAGGCGCGCGACCCGCTTTCGGGTCGAGCCCGCCTCGACGCGTGGTGGGCGGGCGTCGAACGGGCGTACGCCGGCGCACCACGCGGCGATGCCGCCAGCGAGGTCGGCCTCGCGTGGACGCTCGAGCGCTTCGACGTGCCGCGGCACGCCTTCGAGGAGTTGCGGCTCGGTCTGGAGAGTGACCTGTGCGTGCCCGACGTGCAGAGCGTGGAGGAGCTCATGCTGTACTGCCGCCGGGTGGCCGGCGTGGTCGGGTTCCTCGTCGCGCCGATCGCAGGCTACCGGGGTGGCCAGGAGACCCTCGACCAGGCCCTCGCCCTGGGGCAGGCCATGCAGCTGACCAACGTGCTGCGCGACGTCGGTGAGGACCTCGACATGGGGCGCTGTTACCTGCCGGCCGACCTGCGCGCTCGCCACGGCGTCGACCTCGACGACCTTCGGCGCGGCGAGGTCTCGCCCGGGTACGTCGACCTGATCGAGTCGTTGGCCGAACGCACCCACGCGCTGTACCGTGAAGGCTGGCGCGGCATCCCCAAGCTCCACGGCGTCGCTGCCAGCGCGGTCGGGGTCGCGGCGCTCAACTACGAGGCGATCGTGCACAAGCTTCGCCAGAACGGCTACGACAACCTGACCCGCCGCGCGCACCTCAAGCCGCTGGAGCGGCTCGCGCTCATCCCACGGGCCGTCGTGGGAGCCGCCTTCGGCGGACACTCGTAACCGCTTGCAGCGTCGAGAGGACACCGTGCCCGATTTTGACGTCATCACCGTGGGGGCAGGGCACAACGCCCTGATCACCAGCGCCTACCTGGCTCAGGCCGGCTACAAGGTGGCCGTGTTCGAGCGTCGCGACATCGTCGGCGGCGCCGTCAGCACCGTCGAGATGGTGCCCGGCTACCGCTTCGACCTGGGCGGCTCGGCCCACATCCTGATCCGACTCACCCCCGTCGTCGAGGAGCTCGGCTTGGAGCGCTTCGGCCTCGAGTATCTCGAGTGCGACCCGCTCTTCTTCGCGCCCTACCCGGACGGCGACCACCTCTTCATCCACCGCTCGGAGGAGCGCACCGTCACCGAGCTCGAGGCCAAGTTCCCGGGCGAGGGCGAGGCGTATGCGCGCTTCCTGGCCGAGTGGCGCCCCTTCGCACGCACGGTGCGCGACCTGTTCCTGCAGACCCCGGACCCCTTGACGCTCGGGCGCACGGCCATGTTCGGCAAGGCCGTCGAGGGCGACTGGAAGCGCGCGTTACCGCGCATCCTGGCGCCGTACGGCGAACTGGTCGACCAGTACTTCCGCGAGGAGAAGGTGAAGACGCCGCTGGTGTGGATGGCCGCGCAGTCCGGGCCGCCGCCGTCCGAGCCGATGACGTCGCCGTTCCTGCTGTGGCACCCGCTGTACCACGAGGGTGGCATGGCGAGGCCTCGCGGCGGTTCGGGCATGCTCACCCAGGCCCTGGCTCGGCACGTGGTCGCCCACGGGGGCGAGGTCCACGCCGGTGCACCCGTGGACGCCATCACGGTCGAGGGGGGGCGCGCGACGGGCGTGAGCGTGGCCGGTCAGCACTACTCGGCCCGGGCCGTCGTCAGCGGGACGCACGCTCTCGAGACGTTCGGCCGGCTGCTGCCGGAGGCGCATCGGCCACCCGCGGCGCGCTCGCTGCGCGTCGGCAACGGGTTCGGCGCGGTGCTCAGGCTGGCGCTCGACAAGCCTGTGCGCTACGCGGCGTTCCCGGAGCGCGACGCCCGCGTGGCGCTGCAACTCGTGGCGCGCGATCGTGCCCAGATCATGACGGCGTACGGCGACTACCTCGGCGGACGCCCGGCGCACGACCCGCCGATCGTCGCGATGTCGTTCTCGGCCGTGGACGACACGCTCGCTCCGCCCGGGGGCGAGGTGCTGTGGCTGTGGGCCCAGTACTTCCCGTACGAGCTTTCGGGTGGTCGCTCCTGGGACGACATCGGGCCCGAGGTGGCCGAGTCGATCCTGGATGCGTTCGAGCCGTACGCCCCGGGCACCAAGGCCTCGGTCGTCGGCTCGTTGTTCCAGCATCCGCTGTGGCTCGAGCGCGAGTTGGGGCTCTTCCGGGGCAACGTGATGCACCTCGAGATGTCGCTGGACCAGATGTTCGCCCTGCGACCCTTCCTCGGGGCCTCGGACTACCGGGCACCCGTCAAGGGTCTCTACCTCACCGGCGCGAGCACGCATCCGGGCGGGGGCATCATGGGCGCGTCGGGTCGCAACGCCGCGCGGACGGTGCTGCGTGACCTGGACGCCAGGCCGCTCTTCGGTCTCGGTGGCCGGACGGCCGAACCGTGAGCACGCGGGTCGTCACGGCGCGACGCGAAGCGCCCGTCGTGCCGGCGTGGTCGTGGGGACTGCCGCCCCTCGTGGCGATCGTCGCCAGCATGGCGTGGGCGCCCGAGATGACGTACGCGCAGTTCCACGTCGCGTTCACGCTGCCGTGGTTGGGGTTGTTGGCGTTCGCTGCGTGGCGCGCGCCGCGCCTCGGGCGGCCGGTGGCCGGCGACATGGGGAAGGGCGATCGCTTCGCCTGGTTCGCCCTGGCCCTGCACGTATTCATCGCGTTCGTCTACACCACGCCCTGGGACAACTACCTCGTGTACCGGGAGGTCTGGGGGTATCCGGCCGGCCGCGTGCTGGCGACGATCGGCTACGTGCCGGTCGAGGAGTACGCCTTCTTCGTGATCCAGACCCTCGCCGTGGGCCTGTTCCTGTTCGCGCTGGCACGGGCGCTCGGGCGCTTCGATCACCACGACCCGGGTCCGGCGGGCCGAAGCGTCCGTGCGGTCGGTGCCGCGCTGCTGCTCGGTGGTGCCGCGGGCGGCGTCCTGGCGTTGACCACCGAGTCGGGCACCTACCTCGGCCTGATCACCGCTTGGGCGCTGCCCGTCATCGCCTTGCAGTGGGGCTTCGGCGGCGACCTGCTGCTGCGTCGGTGGCGCCTCGTCGTGCCGGCCATCGCCGTGCCGACGGTGTACCTGTGGATCGCCGACCGGCTGGCGATCGGCTGGAAGATCTGGTGGATCAGCCCCGAACTGACCATCGGCTGGCGACCCTTCGGCCTCCCGGTCGAGGAGGCGCTGTTCTTCGTCGTGACCAACGTGCTCATCGTGTTCGGGATGACGCTGGCGTTGCATCCGGCCTCGCTGCCACGCCTGCGCGACCTGCTGAACACCGCGTTGCGAGCGCCGTGGCGGGTGCTGCTCGCGGCGTGGGCCCTGGCGATGGTGCCGACACCGCTCGCCCCCGACTTCTTCACGACGTTCGCCTACGTGTCGACCACGTTCCTCGCGCTGGCCGTGCTGGTCTACGCCTGGCGGCGCTACGGCCGGGTGAGCCTCGGGCTGTTCGCGGTCGCCTTCGCCTTCGGTGTCGCGGTGGAGTGGCTCGGCGAGAACACCGGCGTGCCGTTCGGCCAGTACGCGTACACCGCGCCCGGGCCCGCCGTGCTCGGCGTGCCGCTGTTGGTGCCGCTCGGCTGGTGGGCGTTCGCGATGATCGCCATCGCCGTCGCGCCGCGGGGACGGGCGCTGCTCGTCGCGCCACTCGCGCTCGTCGCCTGGGACCTCGGGCTCGATCCACTCATGGTGGATCAGGGGTTCTGGGTGTTCGCCGGCGAGGCGCCGTACTACGGCGTCCCGCTGTCGAACTTCGTGGGCTGGTGGGTGGCCGGCGTGGTGCTCGTGGCGTTGCTCGTCCGCCTCGAGCCGCGGTTGGCGGACGACCAGTCCGGCGACCTGCGCGCCGTGTTCCTGGCGCAGGCGTTCCTCGTCGGCGTCGGACTGATCGTGTTCGATCTGCCATGGGCGGCGCTGCTCTCGACCGCAGCCATGCTTGCCGTGGCGTCGACGTGGCGCTGGCTGCCTGCCAGGCAGCGCCTGCCATGAGCGCGAGCCGTAGCGGACACGCGCCGTGATCGCACAGGGGCGTCGCTACGGCCCCGCGTGGTGGCGCGAGCGTGCGTGGGCGCGTGTCCACGGCCTGATCGCTGCGGCCCTGCCCACGATCATCGAACGGTCGCTGCGGCGCGACCTGGCCGGCGTGTGGGGCAGCGCCGAGGCCGCCCCACCAGTGGACGGCTGCGTGGTCGTCGCGAACCACCACAGCTGGTGGGACGGCTACCTGGCCTGGTTCCTGGCCCGTCGTGAGCGTCGTCGGTTCGGCGTCTTGGTCGACCGCGCGACGCTGCGGCGCTACCCGTTCTTCGAACGCGTCGGCGCGATCGACGCCACCGCGGTCCGCGCCGCCGTCCGTCACGCTCGCTCCGGTGGGTGCCTGTTCGTCTTCCCGGAGGGGCGCCTCGGCCCCGCCTGCGCGCTCGCGCCGTTCGCCCCTGGCGCCGCGACCATCGCGCGCCTCGCCGCCGTGCGCGCCGTGCCGATGGCGTGGCGTGTGGTCGTCCGCGGCGGTCAGTACCCCGAGGTCTACGTACGCCAGGGCGCCGCGCTGCCGTCGCACGCCGGACCTGAGGCGCAACGCGACGCGGTGGCACGGCTGCTCGCGCGCATCGATGCCGACGTCGCAGGCGCCTCGGAGCCCGAGCAGCCCGTGCCCGGGTACGCGCTCTGGCACGCCGGGAGGCGCTCGACGCAGGAACGTGTCGGCGGCTGGCGGCGCTGGTGGGGAGCGTGAGCGACGCCGTGCAGATCGCGTTCCACGTCGCCTGGTGGGTGGCGGCGGCGTTCCTGGCGCTCGGCTGGCTGGTCGCGCTCGTCAACGCGTTCAGCTTTCCGAGTCTGCGGCGCGTCGGTGACGCGCCTCCGAGCGCTGCGTCGCGCCTGCCGGGCGCCAGCGTCTCGCTGCTGGTCCCCGCCCGTGACGAGATCGCCACGCTCCCCGGCACGCTGCCGACCTGGCTGGCCCAGGGCGCGGACGAGGTCCTCGTCCTGGACGACGGCTCGAGCGATGGAACGGGGGCGTTCCTGGCCAGCGTGGCGGCCGCCGAGCCTCGATTGCGCGTGCTCTCCGGGGAGCCCCTGCCGGCCGGCTGGTCGGGCAAGAACTGGGCCTGCCATCAGCTCGCCCAGGCGGCGCGCGGCGACCTCCTCGTCTTCACCGACGCCGACGTGTGCTGGGAGCGCGGCGCGCTGGCGGCCGTGCGCAGCGCGCTCGCGGCCACGCGCGCGGACTTGCTGACGTGTTGGCCGCGGCAGCGCTGCGAGACGTGGGGCGAGCGCATGGTGGTGCCGCTGGTCGACATGCTGCTCCTTACGACGCTCCCTGCGCCACTGGCGCGCCTGCAGCGCCCCGCGAGCGCCACGGGCGCCAACGGTCAGTGCATGGCCTGGACGCGGTCGGCGTACGTCCGCTTCGGAGGCCATGCCGCACTGCGGGCCGAGGTCCTGGAGGACGTCCGCGCGGCGCAGCGCGTCAAGCGCCTGGGCGGCCGGGTGGTGCTGACGTTGGGGCGCGGCCTGATCAACACCAGGATGTACGACGGGTACGCCGCTGCGGTGCGGGGCTTTGCCAAGAACGTCCTCGCCGCCGCCGGCCA
The DNA here is from genome assembly GCA_007130445.1 of Trueperaceae bacterium. GTDB lineage: Bacteria > Deinococcota > Deinococci > Deinococcales > Trueperaceae > CSSed10-48. Next base: position 16,387 of record SLSM01000234.1, read on the forward strand.
TCCGGCCGTGCTCGCGGTCGTGTGGGCGCTCAACGCACTGACGTACACCCTGTCGTGGCCGCTGGCCCTACTCGACGCCCGCTGGTTGGTGATCGCGCTGGCCGGGCTCGGGTTGCGGGCGCTCACCAACCGGATCGCGGGGCGGCCGCCGATCGAGGCCCTCCTCCAGCCGCTCGGTCCGTTGGCGCTGCTACCCGTGATCGTGCAGGCCGTGCGGTGGCGCGGCGGCTACGAGTGGCGGGGGAGACGCTACGCGTGAGTGCAGGCGTTTCCCGACCCGCCACGGCGACGCAGCGACCTCACGTCGCCGTCCTCGGTGGCGGCTTCGCGGGCATGGCCGCCGCGCTGTGGCTGGCGTCCGGCGGCGCCCGCGTCACGCTGGTGGAGCGCGCTCTGCGGCTCGGCGGCAAGGCCGGCGAGTGGCGCGCAGCGGGGTACCGTTTCGACACCGGACCGAGCGTGCTCACCCTGCCGGACGTCGTACGCGACACGTTCGAGGGCGTCGGGCTGGAGTGCCCGGTCGACTTCCGGCCGGCCTCGCCGCTGTGCCGTTACGTCTACCCCGACGGCCGCGTGTGGGACGTCTACCGTGAGCTGGAACCGACCCTCGCGGGCCTGACCCCGGCGGAAGGCGACGCCTACCGACGGACGCTGGAGAAGGCGCGCTCGCTGTACGAGGCCGCCGCGCCCGTGTTCGTCCACGGAAGCGCACCGGGGCCGCTGCAGTTGGCACGCTACGGCCTGCGGCACGGCCTCGCCGCCTCGCCCGGCCGCTCGCTACCCGACCTGTTGGCTGCGCTGGGCGCCGACGGACCGCTCCTGGGACCCTTCTTCCAGCGCTTCGCCACCTACGTCGGCGCCGATCCGCGGCGTGCCCCAGCCGTGTTGCACAACGTCGCGTGGGTCGAGCTCGGACTCGGCGTGCATCACCCGGCCGGCGGTATGTACGCGCTCGTACGAGCCCTGCACGCCGCGCTCGTCGCGTGCGGCGTCGAGCTGCGCCTGGGCGAGGCCGTCGAACGCCTCGGTGTCGGTGGTGGCGCCGTGCGCGAGGTGGTCACGGAGCGCGGAGCGCTGCGCTGCGACGCCGTCGTCGCGGCGGTCGACCGCGACGTGGTCCTCGGCTGGCTCGGTAGGAGGGGCACACGGCGCCCCCCGAGCCTCTCCGGGCTGGTGTTGCTGGCCGGTCTGCGCAACCGTGACGAGCGCCTGGCGCACCACACCATCGTGTTCCCCGAGCGCTACGGCGAGGAGTTCGACGCGATCGCGGCGGGCGTTCATCCCGGCGACCCGACGCTCTACCTGAACGTCACCGCGCGTGGCGAGCCCGGCGACGCCCCAGCCGGTGGCGAGAACCGCTTCGTGATGGCCAATGCGCCTGCACTGCCCGTGGAGGACGACGCCGAGAGGCGGGCGGCGCGGTTGGCTGCCGGGCGCGCGGCGCTGCTGCGCGGCCTGGCGCGGCGCGGCTTCGGGTGGAGCGAGGACGAGGTGGAGGCCAGCCGCTGGCTCGGGCCCGATGACTTCGCCGCCTTCGGCGATCGCGGCCGACTGTACGGCGCCGCCCCGCACGGCTTGCTCGGTGCGCTGCGCCCCGGCCCGCGGCTGCGCGGGGTGCGCGGACTGCTGCTCGCAGGCGGTACGGTCCATCCCGGCGGCGGCGTACCGTTGGCGCTGCTGTCGGGCCGCGCCGCCGCCCGAGCGACGGGAGCCGCGCTCGATCTCCGCTGAACGCGGCCGCGTGCGGCGGTGGCCGACACGGCATGGTGGCGCGGCCCGCCGCGCGCTCCCGCCGTGCAGGGCTACACTGCCGCATGAAGCTGTACACGAAGACCGGAGACGACGGCACCACAGGCCTGTACGGGGGCTCGCGCACGCGCAAGGACGACGCACGCGTCGAAGCCTACGGGAGCGTCGACGAGCTGAACGCGGCGATCGGCGTGGCGCGTGCGTTCGTCGACGACGCCGAGGTCGACAAGTTGCTCGCGGGCGTGCAGCATGCCCTGTTCGACGTCGGTGCCGACCTCGCGACGCCCGGCGACGCACCGCAGCGGTCTCATCTGGCACTCATCGACGACGCCGACGTGGCCGTCCTCGAGGCGGCCATCGACCGCTTCGACGGTGAGCTCGAGCCCCTGCGCCAGTTCATCGTACCGGGTGGGCACATCTCGAGCGCCACCATCCACCAGGCTCGCGCCGTCGCGCGGCGGGCCGAGCGCGCCGCGGTGCGGCTGTCGCACGATGCGAGCGACGTCAACGCCACGGTGATCGTCTACCTCAACCGTCTGTCGGACCTGCTCTTCGTCCTCGCACGCCTGCTGAACGCCCACCACGGCGTGAGCGAGTCGCGCCTGCTGGTCCAGCGGCGTCAGCGCGCCTGATCGTCGCCGGTCCGGCGCTCGACATGCGCTGACGCCGCCGCAGCCGGGACGTCGGGACGTGCGTGGGCGACGTCGCGCGCGTCGAGCCACGCCTGGAGATCGCTCGCACCGGCCTCGCCCAGCCAGCGCAGGAGACCCTGCGCGACGTGCCGAGCCATGAAGGGGCCGCGGTAGATCCACCCCGTGTAGGCCTGGACCAGGGTCGCGCCGGCCTGGAACCGCGCGATGATGTCGTCGGGCGTCTCGATGCCGCCCGAGGCGACGAGCGGCAAGCGCGTCCGAGCGCGCAGCGCGGTGAGCACGCCGAGCGCCAAGGGACCGAGCGGAGCACCCGACAGACCGCCGGCCTCGCCGGGGTCGTGGCGCAGCATGTCGCGCCGCACCGTCGTGTTGGTGGCGACCAGGCCGTCGAGACCGGCGCCCTCCACGGCCGCGACGACGGCGTCGAGCCCCGCCTCGTCGAGGTCCGGTGAGATCTTGAGCAGCACGGGCTTGCGGCCGAGCGACGCGCGCAGCGTGTCCACCACGCCGAACAGGGCGTCGAGATGGGCCGCTCCTTGCAGGAGCCGCAACCCCGGCGTGTTCGGTGAGCTGACGTTCAACACGAGGTAGTCGGCCACGTCCCACACGGCCCTCAGCGAGCGCTCGTAGTCGTCGCGCGCGTCCTCGATCTCGACCACGCGGCTCTTGCCCACGTTCACGCCCACGGGGGCGTCGGGCCACCATGGACGCGAGCGGGCGGCGCGCAGGCGAGCCGCGAGCGCCTCCGCGCCCGCGTTGTTGAAGCCCATGCGGTTGATCACGGCGCGCTCTGCGGGGATGCGGAACGCGCGCGGCCGCGGGTTTCCGGGCTGCGCCACGGCGGTCACGGTGCCGAGTTCGGCGCTTCCGAAACCGAGGGCCGGCCACGTGGCGCTCGCGTCGCCGTCCTTGTCGAAGCCCGCAGCCAGCACGAGTGGGTTGGCGAAGTCGAGACCGAAGCAGCGGACGCGCAGCCGTGGATCGCTCGGCGCGAACGTCCAGCGCAGCAACCGCAACGCACCCGGATGATGGTGCGCGAAGACAAGGCCGCGCATGACGAGCGCGTGTGCCTGCTCGGGCTCGAGCCGGAACAGGGCGCTCCGCAACAGGGGGTAGGCCACGACGGTCTCAGGCCCGCTTCGGCAAGCTCGGACGGATCTCGATCTTCGAGGGCAGCGCCCGCTCGTCGATGCGCATCAGGTAGAGGACGGTGTCGGCGATGTCGTCGCCTTGCAGCTTCCAGGCGTCCTCGGGACGGGGTTCGTGGCCGTTGAAGTGCGTCGCCACGGAGCCGGGCATGATCGTACTCACGCGCACCCCGCGCTCGCGCAGGTCGAGCATGATCGCCTGGGAGAAGCCTACGAGTCCGAACTTCGATGCGTTGTACGCGCTGCCGCCGGCGAAGGCGTTGACACCCGCGAGCGAGCCGATGGTGATCAGCATGCCGCGCCGCTCGATCAGCGCGTCGAGCGTCGCCTTGACCGTGTGGAACACGCCGCCGAGGTTGGTGTCGATCACGCGCTGCCAGTCGTCGGCGGCCATGTCGACGATCGAACCGAAGTAGCCGACACCGGCGTTGGCGACGACCAGGTCGATGCCGCCGAAGCGAGCGACGGTGGCGGCGGCCGCGCGCTCGAGCGCGTCGGGATCGCGCACGTCGGCGACGACCGGCAAGACCTCGGCGGCGCCCTCGGCCGCGCCACGGATCGCTGCGGCGCTCGCCTCGAGGGCGGCCTCGTCGCGTCCCGTGATGGTCACATGCACGCCGGCACGGCACAGCGCCACCGCCACCGCGCGACCGATGCCCTTGCTCCCGCCCGTCACGAACGCCGTCGTGCCGCTGATATCTCGCATACGCGACGGTACCATGCGCCCCGGTCCCACCCCCCGTCGACCCGCGCCGCGGTAGCCTACGGCGCCGATGCGACGCCTCACCCTGATCCGCCATGGACTGACCACGTGGAACGCCGAGGGGCGCTTCCAGGGCCACAGCGACGTGCCGCTCGCGCCGCGAGGCCGCGCCCAGGCGGAGCGGCTGCGGGAGCAGGCCGCGCGGCTGGAGCCGATCGACGTGATCCTGAGCAGCCCGTCGGTCCGCGCCGCCGAGACGGCCGAGATCGCCTTCCCGGGGCATCGGCTGCTGCGGGACGAGCGGCTGCGAGAACTCGACTTCGGCGTGTTCGAGGGGCGCACCTTCGCCCAGAACGAGGCCCACCCGGCCTGGTCGTGGTGGGCCGCCGATCCGTTCGGACGCCCCGCGCCGCGGGGGGAGTCGTATCGAGCGCTCCAGGCCCGGGCGATCGCCTGGCTCGACGAGGCCGCAGGACGCTGGCAGGGTGCCGACGTCGTGGCGGTCTGCCATTCAGGGACGATCCAGATGCTGCTCGCGCACATGCTCGGCGTCGACCGGCCGCGCTGGCGCGTGCGCCTCGAGGTCGACCACACCAGCGTCTCCCAGGTTCGTTTCGAGGACGGCTTCACCATCGTCGAGTGCGTGAACGACGTCGCCCACCTCGCGGGCGAGGTCACCCGGTGAGCGACACCGGTGGCCTGCCGGACATCGTCGCGGCGGGCTTCAGGGTCGACCAGGACGGATTCGAGGGGACACTGACGGAGCTCGCCACGGCGCTGCGCCGAGGGCGCCTCGCACCCACCGCGCTGGACCTGCGGCGGCTCGTGGGCGACTTCCTGCAGTACTTCGGGCAGCACGCCGAGCACGACCTCGATCTCGCCAGCGAAGCGTTGCCGGCGGTCGCCCAGGTGATCGAGCTGAAGCTCCGCTTGTTGCTCCCGCGGCCACCGCGCGTCGACGACGAAGAGACCCTGGAGCTGGTGCGCGGGGAGGCGGTCGAAGCGGTCGAGACGCTCGCGCGCCTGGAGCACGCCATCGCCTTCTTGCGCGAGCGGCGCGAGCGCCGGCGTCACCTCGTCGCCGCGCGGCCACCCGACGTGCGCTTCCCGCGCCGGACCCGACCGATCCAGGTCGCGCTCGGACGGCTCGCGGCGCTGGCGGCCCGCTACCGCGCCAACGCGTACTTCGAGATCGTCCGCGACCGCCTCAGCGTGCCCGAAGCGATGAGCCGTATCCTGGAGCGGCTCCGAACGCTGCGCCGCGCCGACCTCGCCAGCTTGTCGGCGCCAGCGGACTGGTCGACCAGGACCGTGTTCTTCGCGGGTCTGCTGGAACTCGTCCGGGAGCGACGGGTGGTCGCCAGCCAGGACCGCCCCTTCGAACCGATCCAGGTCGAGCACGTCGACGAGCGCGCCTGACCGGCGCCGGCAGGCTGCTCAGCCGGCCGCGACGGCCGTGTCGTCGGCGTCGGTCGACTCGTTGGCGCGCTTCGCCTCGCGCTTGCGCATGTTGGCGTCCAGGAGGCGCTTGCGCAGCCGCAGGTGCTTCGGCGTCACCTCGAGCAGTTCGTCGTCGGCGAGGTACTCCAGGCAGGCTTCGAGCGTCAGGCGCTTCGGTGGCACCAGCACGATGTTGTCGTCGGACCCCGAGGCGCGCACGTTGGTCAGCTTCTTGTTCTTCGTCAAGTTGACCTCGAGGTCGCCGGGCCGGCTGTTGGCGCCGATCACCATGCCGACGTAGATCTCCGTGCCGGGGTCGATGAAGAACACGCCGCGCTCTTGGAGCTTCCAGATCGCGTACGCGAAGGCCTCGCCCTGCTCCATCGACACCAGCGAGCCGTAGGGGCGGATCCGCAGTGCACCGACGTACGGCTCGTAGCCGTCGAAGACGTGGCTGAGCATGCCCTCGCCCTGCGTCATGGACAGGAACTGCGTGCGGAAGCCGAACAGACCTCGGCTCGGTATCGAGAAGGTGAGGCGCGCGCGCGTCTCGCCCTGGCTCATGTCGAGCAGCTGACCGCGCCTGGTCGCCAGCCCCTCCATCACGCTGCCCATCGTGTCCGACGGCACGTCGGCGACGACCTTCTCGAACGGCTCGCAGCGGACCCCGTCGATCGTCTTCATGATCACCTGCGGCCGCGAGACGGAGAACTCGTACCCCTCGCGCCGCATCTGCTCGATCAGGATCGACAGGTGCAGTTCGCCGCGCCCCGCCACCCTGTACGACTCGCCGCCGAGCGGTTCGACGCGCAGCGCCACGTTGGTGAGCAGTTCGCGCTCCAAGCGGTCGGCGATGTGGCGACTGGTGACGTAGCGGCCGTCACGACCGGCGAAGGGGCTCGTGTTCGGCGAGAACGTCACGCTGACGGTGGGCTCGTCGACGGTGAGCCTCGGCAGGGCCTCGGGCCGCTCGGGGTCGGCGATCGTCTCGCCGATCTGCACGTCGTCGATGCCCGCGAGCGCCACGATGTCGCCGGCGACCACGCGCTCGACCTCGATGCGCTGGAGCCCGAGGTGGGTGTAGACCTTCGTCAGGCGCGCGCGCACCGCCTTCCCATCACCGGTGAGCCGCACGACCGTGTCGCCGGCCGAGACCGAGCCTCGCAACACGCGTCCGAGCGCAACGCGACCGAGGAAGTCCGAGTAGTCGAGGTTCGCCACCTGGAACTGGAACGGCCCTTCGGGATCGCCGCTGGCGACGGGCGCGTGCGTGAGGATCGTCTCGAAGAGCGCCGTCAGGTCGTCCTTCGGCTCGTCGCCCTCGTGCCAGGCGCGGCCTTCGCGCGCGATCGCGTGGATGATGGGGAAGTCGAGTTGGTCGTCGTCGGCGCCGAGCTCGACCATCAGGTCGAAGGTCAGGCTGACCACTTCGTCGGGCCGCGCGTCCTTGCGATCGACCTTGTTGATCACGACGATCGGCCGCAAGCCCAGGGCGAGCGCCTTGCGCAACACGAAGCGCGTCTGCGGCATCGGTCCCTCGGCGGCGTCGACGAGCAGGAGGCAGGAGTCGACCATGCCGAGCGCGCGCTCGACCTCACCACCGAAGTCGGCGTGGCCCGGCGTGTCGACGATGTTGATGCGCTCGCCGTGCCATACGACGGCGGTGTTCTTCGCCAGGATCGTGATGCCGCGCTCGCGCTCGAGGTCGTTGCTGTCCATCACACGCTCGACGAGCTCCTGGTGCTCGCGGAACACGTTGGACTGGCGGAGCATGCCGTCGACCAGGGTGGTCTTGCCGTGGTCGACGTGGGCGATGATGGCGAGGTTGCGATAGCGCATGCGGGCTCCTGGGGCGCGCGCCGAGGCGGCGTCGGCGCCAACGCGGCATCGTAGCAGACGGCCCGCACGCGATGCCGCAGCGCGCGACAGCGTACGCATGGCGACAGCGGGCGCAGGGCGCAGGCTGGTAGCGTCGCCGTGGTGCTCGAAGCGCCGCACGTCGCCTGGAGGGCACGGATGCAGGAGAACACGATCACGATGTACACCACTGACTGGTGTGGCGACTGTCGGGCCGCAAAGCGCGCGCTCGACGATGCGGGCCTCGCGTACCGCGAGGTCGACGTCGGTCGCGACGAGGCTGCGCTCGCTCGGCTCATCGCGCTGAACGACGGGCGGCGCTCGGTGCCGACGCTCGAACTCGGTGGCGTCGCGGCGTCGCTCTCGAACTTCAGCCCGAAGAAGCTCGACGACTTCCTACGCGACGCGGGGTTGCGGTGACGACGCCCCCGCCGGGGCAGGCGCCCGACAAGGGCCCCGTGGTGGCTGCGATGTTCGACCGCATCGCGCCGCGCTACGACCGCCTGAACCGGCTCCTGAGCGGGGGCGTCGACAGGGCGTGGCGTCGCGAGGCCGTGCGCGAGGCGTTGGCGGACGCGCCAGCGCGGGTCCTCGACGTCGCCACCGGGACCGCGGACCTGGCGCTGATGCTGAAGCGCGCCCGCCCGCAGGCGGACGTGGTCGGTGTCGACTTCGCCGAAGCGATGCTGGCCGTCGGACGCAGCAAGGTCCGGCGTGCCGGGCTTCACCTGCCGCTGCTGCACGCCGACGCGCTCGCGCTGCCCTTCGAGGACGCGAGCTTCGACGCCCTCACGGTCGCCTACGGTCTGCGGAACTTCGCCGACGTGGCTGCCGGACTGCGGGAGATGCGCCGCGTGCTGTGCACGGGTGGGCGCGTGGTGGTGCTCGAGTTCCCGCCGCCGCCGGCCAACCTCGCAGGGCGTGCCTTGCGCTGGTATGGTCGGACCGTGATGCCCACCCTCGGCGGTTGGATCTCCGGAGATCGGACCGCGTACGCCTACCTGCCCGCCTCGACGGAGGCGTTCCTCGCCCCCGACGACCTGACGAGGGCGCTCGCCGCGGCCGGGTTCGATCCCGTGCGGCACCGCCTCCAGAGCTTCGGCGTGTCGGCCGTGCACGTCGGGGTCGCCGCGTGAACCTCGAGAGCGCGCGCAGCGGACTCGCCGGCCTCAGCGTCAACACCGACTCCGCCCTGGTCGATCCCGATTGGGAGGTGTTCGCCGTCGAGCACGACCGTCGCTACGGCCTGGCGATCTCCCAGCTCAAGAGCCAGGTGCGCGGCCGCAGCTTCGACAACGAGGTGATGACGCTGCGCGTGGGAGCGAGAGGCTTCTACGTCCAGTCCCGGCGCTTCCCGGCGGCCTTCTACGGCGACACGGTCAAGCCCGACGTGCGCCACGTGGACGCCGACGAGGTCGACCTCCTGGTGTGGGAGGCGGTCGCCACGTATCGCGCCGGCGACGCCCGCTCGCTCACCTGCGTGTACGCCGACGACGACCCGCCCGACGTCTTCTTCGGGTACCGCACCGGGCCGCGGCGCCGCTACGAACTCGGCGTCCTGCGCTCGGCTCGACCGCTGCACCTGCGCATCGTGGTGGAGGCCGACAGCGCCATGGACGCGCTCGGGTCCGCGCGTGGCGTGCTCATCGTCCAGCGGCTGGCGAGCGGTGGCTTCGTGACCGTTCGCGCGATCGGTCATCGGCAGCCGTTCCTGGCGTTCCCCGACCCGACCAGCTGAGCGTGTCGCCGAGAGGCGTCGTGGGATCTGCCGTGCAGCCCGCCGATCACCCCGACGTCATCGTCGTGGGCGGTGGCATCACGGGCAGCGAGGCCGCCTGGCGGTTGGCGAGGAGCGGTGTCGCCACGCTCCTGGTCACCACCAGTCTCGACACGATCGCCACGTTGCCGGGCGATGGTTGGTCGTTCGAGCCGCCGGACGGCGGTGTGCTGGCGGCGGTCGCAGGGGAGGCGCGCAGCGCCTCGCGCTGGTCTGCACGGGCGCTCCATCGCGGCGTCAAGCGCGACCTTGAGCGCGAAAGCGCCCTGCACGTGTTGCAGTCGACGGTCGTCGATCTGCGCTTCGATCGCGCCGGCCGCGTCGACGGCGTGGTGACCTGGGAAGGGGTGGAGCGCGCCGCCCCGCGCGTGGCGCTCTGCCTCGGGACGTTCCTCGGTGCCAGGCTCAGCGTGGGGGACACGATCGAGCGGGCCGGGCGCCTGTCGGAACTCGCGGACGACGCCCTCTTCGTTCGGCTGGGAGCGCTCGGTGTTCGCTTCGTGGTGCGTGAGGCGGGCATCGCGGGGGACGCCCTGTCGCCGGGGTACCGCGTCACGTTCCACGCCTTGCACGACGACGAGACCGACGACCAGGGCCGGCTGTGGCGCCTCCCCGGCCTGTACGCGTTCGGCCTGTGTGCTGGCGGGCCGTGCGACCTCACGGCCTCGGCCGAGGCGGGGCGGCGGGCGGCCGAGGCACTGGCCGTCTGAGCGTGTCGAGCGGCTTCAGCGGCGCGGTGCCATCCGGGCGGTGTCGTCGCGCTCGTTGGTGTAGCGCGCCAGCTTGTGGAGCGCGGCATGCGGCGCCCACACGACGCGGGCGCCGTCGGGCGTCGTCGCCAACAGTCGGTAGCGCCCGTCCGTCCGGTCGATCGACGAGACGACGTAGCGCTCGTCCTCGAACAGGACCTCCTCGCCCACGGTGAAGGTGGCCATGCGGCAGTCTACCTCGGCTACAGCGAGCTCACGCCCCCGCCATGCCGCTCATCACCGCGTACGACACGGCCAGCAGCAGCCCCGGCACGAGGAACACGGCGACGAGGTACAGCCCCACCGCCACCGCCCGGCGTTGCGCGGCGAACGCGCTCACGCCGCTCGCGATCAGCGCCACGTGCCAGAAGGGCCACGCCAGCAGGCCCAGCACGACGGCCGGGACCGGCGCGACGAGGGCCGCCGGCGCGAGCGACACCGCGAGCACGCCCGACGGTACCCACGCCCAGGCGCTGATCTCCCAGGCGCGCAGATCGAGTGCGGCGGGTCGGACCATCACCAGGCCGCCGAGGAGGAGGAGCATGGCGAGGAGCGGGAGCGCGACGGCGCTCAGGAACCCCCACGCCAGGAGGAACCCATCGGAGTGGGTCGCTCGCACGAAGGCCAACGCCAGCGCCGCGCAGGCGAGCACGATCGACGCCGCGGCGGCGGTGCACGCCCGAGCGAGGCGCGGCGCGCTCGTCGCCTGCAGCATGCGGTAGAAGCTCGTGGGCGCGGACGCCGCCCACCAGGCGTCACGGGCCAATCCGACGAGGCCGTGGACCATCACGGTCCGCCGGTCGGGGGCCGCCATGCGACGAAGGGCTCGAGGCCGGGGTCTTCGAGGCCGTGGACCGCTCTCGCGGCGCGAATGAGCGCGTCGGCGGCGCGGCGCCCCTCGACCCCGACGTCGAGGGTGTGCTCGTTCACGTATAGCGCCACGTGTTTGGCGCGGACCTCGCGCGACATCTCCTGGGCGTGGAGCGCCACGAACGCCTCGCTCGCCGCAGGCTCGCGGAACGCGGCCGCGACCGACGCGTGCACCGCCCGAGCGACCTCGCTCTGCAGGTCGGTGCCGAGCTCGCGCCACACGCCGATCGCACCCAACGGGATCAGCTCGCCGACGCTCGCCTCCCACCACGCCCCCAGGTCGCTGTGCGCCTGCAGGCCGTGTTCGGCGTAGGTGAAGCGCGACTCGTGGATGATCAGCCCGGCAGCGACGTCGCCCGCGACCACCGCCGGCATGATGCGGTCGTAGCGGATCTCGGTGGTGAGCGCCTCGGGGTGCGCGAGGGCCAGGAGGAGCCGAGCGGTGGTGCGCCCGCCCGGCACGGCGACGACCTTCCCGCGCAGGTCGTCGACGCGCTCGCGCGTGACGATCAGTGGCCCGACGCCCCGGCCGAGCGCGCCGCCGGAAGGGAGCAGCGCCCACCGCTCGAGCATCGTCGCGGCGGCGTGGTACGAGACCTTGGCGACGTCGAGCGCACCGGCCTCCGCCATCGTGTTGAGGGCCTCGACGTCGTCGAGGACGACGTCGAAGTGCAGGTCGCTCAGCCCCGGTTCGTGCAGCAACGCGTGGAACACGACGCAGTCGTTGGGGCAGGGCGAGAAGCCCAGGCGCAGGGGCCGCTGTGCCGAACCGTCGCGGGCGGGTGCATCGGGGGGAGTCGTCACACGCTAGGCTACCGTCGCGTTGCCCTGGAGGGCTGCGGTCTGCTACACTCGAACGCCGTGCGCCGTAAGGCGTGGTCGTCCCTCGTGCCGGAGGTTCCGGACCGCTGGGGCGGCGACAGCCGCGTCGCACGCACCCGGGAGGTGACGGTTCCATCGCGAGAGAGATGAAGGTGAACGAGCAGATCCGCGTACGTCAGGTACGTCTCATCGACGCCGACGGAGAGCAGCGGGGCATCCTGGAGACGCGCGAC